>NZ_JBFOCM010000037.1:0-271572 GCF_040907825.1 Aeromonas sp. s7(2024) | reverse complement strand
GCCAGCGTTCAATCTGAGCCATGATCAAACTCTTCAATTTAAGTTTGGTTGCTTCGAAAAGCGGCTCAATGAATTGCTGAAATAAACTGTTCGACCTCTTATTGCTAAGAAATCGTCTTGGTCACTTCACCAGACATTGAAAATCAAAAATTGTTTTTGATGCTCGATGCTGTGAGTGCCCACACAGATTGCTTGATTCAAATTGTTAAAGAGCGACGCAACAGTGTGTTGCTGCGGGAGTGGAATTCTACTCAACCGCCTTCTCGAGTCAAGCCTTATTTTCAAAGACTTTTCGAGGTTACCGACGAGGTTGTTTGCGTTGCCGCTTGCCCTGTCGATGGAGGCGCATTATAGGGATCTGGATCACGCTTGCAAGGGGCTTTTCGAATAAAATTCGCATTTTTGGTTCAACCGTTCACTAATTACCCCAAAAGCGCATTTATCCTGCAATAACACACCCGTTTGGCAAGCTCGCTATCCTCTAGATGGCGTGGCGATGGTAGCAGATCAAGGTTGTGGCGATTTGGTCTCTCTACATCTATATGCATGGTGATCGAGGTCACGCCTTCGGGTAACATAGCGCCCCTTTGCGATTCACACACTCTTGGGCTTTGGAGAGTTTAATGCCTTTTGCACTTGGCCAGCGTTGGATTAGTGATACAGAGACGGATCTGGGGTTGGGGACTGTCGTTGCTGTTGAAGGACGCATGGTTACCCTGTTGTTTCCGGCTACCGGTGAAAACCGCATGTATGCCAAAGAAGAGGCGCCGGTCACCCGGGTCAGCTTCAATGTGGGCGATCAGATCACCAGTCACGAAGACTGGACCATGACGGTCGAAGAAGTGCAGGAGAAAGACGGCCTGCTTATATATGTAGGTGTGCGCACCGACAATGATGAGCCCGTTGCCCTCAAAGAAGTGTTTCTCAACAACTTTATCAAGTTCAACAAGCCGCAGGATCGCCTGTTCGCCGGTCAGATCGATCGGATGTCCCGCTTCACCCTGCGCTACGAGGCGCTGGTCAACCAGCACCAGCGTCGTCGCAACCCGACCCGCGGTCTGGCCGGTGGCCGGGTCAGCCTGATCCCGCACCAGCTCTATATCGCTCATGAAGTGGGTCACCGCTACGCCCCACGCGTACTGCTGGCCGATGAAGTGGGTCTGGGCAAGACCATCGAAGCGGGCATGATTATTCATCAGCAACTGCTCTCCGGTCGCGCCCATCGGGTGCTTATTCTGCTGCCCGAAACCTTGCAGCACCAATGGCTGGTCGAGATGTTGCGCCGCTTCAACCTGCACTTCTCCCTGTTTGACGAGGAGCGCTGCATCGAGGCGTTCGCCGATGCGGAGAACCCCTTCGAGACCGAACAGCTGGTGATCTGCAGCCTCGACTTCCTGCGCAAGAAGCGTCGTCGCTTCGAGCAGGTGCTGGAAGCCGAGTGGGATCTGCTGGTTGTCGACGAAGCCCACCATCTGGAGTGGAGTGAAGAGGCGCCGAGCCGTGCCTATGAGATGGTGGAAGCGCTGGCCGAACAGGTGCCGGGCGTGCTGCTGCTGACTGCGACCCCGGATCAGCTGGGCCACCAGAGCCACTTTGCCCGTCTGCGCCTGCTCGATCCCGAGCGTTTCTACGACTACGAGGCCTTCCTCGCCGAGGAGCAGGCCTATGGTCAGGTCGCCAGCGCAGCGCAAGAGCTGCTGGATGGCGAGACCCTGAGCGATGAAGCCAGACAGATCCTCGCCAGCCAGCTGGAAGGGTTGGACTTGAGCGATGCCGCCGCCCGCCAGCAGGCGGTCGCCAAGCTGCTGGACCAGCATGGCACCGGCCGGGTGCTGTTCCGCAACAGCCGCGCCAATATTCAGGGCTTCCCCGAGCGTCACCTCAACGTCTACCCCATGCCGCTGCCGGAGCAGTACAAGACTGCCATCAAGGTGATGGGCATGATGGGTGGCAACGGTGGCGATCTGCAGACCCGCGCCCTGCGCTACCTCTATCCCGAGAAGATCTTCCAGCAGTTCGAAGGTGACAACGCCACCTGGACCCAGTTCGACCCGCGCGTCGAATGGTTGCTGGAGCTGCTGCTCTCTGCCCGTCAGCAGAAGGTGCTGGTGATCTGCTCTGAAGCAGCGACCGCCATCGCACTGGAAGAGGCGCTGCGCACCCGTGAAGGGATCCGTGGTGCCGTGTTCCACGAAGGGATGTCGATCCTCGAGCGGGACAAGGCCTCCGCCTATTTCGCTCAGCAAGAGGGTGGCGCCCAGGTGCTGCTCTGCTCCGAGATCGGCTCAGAAGGTCGCAACTTCCAGTTTGCCAGCCATCTGGTGCTGTTCGATCTACCTCTCAACCCGGATCTGCTGGAACAGCGGATCGGCCGACTGGATCGTATCGGTCAGCAGAACACCGTCGAGATCCACGTTCCCTATCTGGAAGGGACTGCCCAGCGCGCCCTGCAGCTCTGGTATCACGATGGTCTGGACGCGTTCGAGCAGACCTGCCCGACTGCCCGCCCGGTATTCGAAGCGGTACGTGAAGAGCTGTTCGAGCTGCTGGCCGCCAACACCGGCGATCAGGCGGCCCTCGAGGCCCTGCTGGTCAAGACCCGCGAACTGCACGAGCCGCTCAAGGCACGGCTGGAGCAGGGCCGCGATCGCCTGCTGGAGATCCACTCCAGCGGTGGCGCAGCCGCCCAGCAGCTGGTCGACAAGCTGGCCGCCGAAGATGACGACACCGGCATGATCTCTTTCGCCCTCAAGATGTTCGACGAGATCGGCGTCAATCAGGATGACCGTGGCGAGAACGCGCTGGTGCTGACCCCCGGGGATCACATGCTGGTCTCCAGCTTCCCGGGCCTGCCGCAAGACGGCATGACCATCACCTTCGATCGCAATACCGCCCTGTCGCGGGATGACATGGCGCTGCTCTCCTGGGATCACCCCATGATGCGCGGCGGTATCGACCTGATCCTGGGCTCCGAGATCGGTGCCACCTCGGTAGCACTGCTCAAGAACAAGGCGCTGCCCATCGGCTCCATCCTGCTTGAGCTGATCTTCGTTGCCGAATCTGCGGCCCATCCCCAGCTCTACCGCTTCATGCCGCCGACGCCGATCCGTCTGCTGATGGACAAGAACGGCCAGAATCTGGGTGAGAAAGTGGCGTTCGATGCCTTCAACCGTCAGCTGACTCCGGTCAACCGCCACCTCGGCAGCAAGCTGGTCACAGCGTCCCAACCGGTGATCCACGGCCTGATTGGCAAGGGCCAGGCCATTGCCGAAGAGCTGAAAGCCGGGATTGTCGACAAGGCCCGTGCCCAGATGGCGCAGACACTGCAGCAGGATCTGGATCGTCTGGAAGCGCTCAAGGCAGTCAACCCGAACGTGCGCGACAGCGAGCTGGATTATCTGCGCAATCTGCAGGCAGAATTGCACCACCTGATCGATCAGACCCAACTCAAGCTGGATGCCATCCGCTTTATCGTGGTCACCCATAACTGACAAGGTACCGACCGACAGCGGCCAGACCCAGCTCAAACTGGATACCCAAGGCCGCTTTGTCGTGGTTACCCATAACTGATGGGGACTTGCCCCCACCTTCTGATGCGAGACATTTATGTTTGAATACTCACCGCCTCTGGAACCCTGGCTCGATATCCTGTTCAAGGACAAGGACATCATGGTGGTCAACAAGCCCACTGGCCTGCTAAGCGTCCCCGGGCGCGGCCCCGAGAATGAAGACAGCGTCCTGCATCGGGTGAAACAGCAACACCCCAAGGCGGCGGCAGCTCATCGCCTCGACATGTCCACCACTGGCGTCATTGTCATTCCCCTCAATCCCAACTCTCATCGGGAGCTGAGTCGGCAATTTCGCGAGCGGGAGACCGAGAAGCACTACCTCGCCTGGGTGTGGGGTGAGCCGGAGGCAGAGTCGGGTCAGGTTGACCTGCCGCTCTGCGTCGACTGGCCCAACCGCCCGAAACAGAAGGTGGACCACGAGGAGGGGCGCCACGCCTTGACCCTGTGGGAAAAGCTGAAGGTGGAGAACGGCAACAGCCTGATCAAGCTGACCCCCATCACAGGTCGCTCGCACCAGCTGCGCGTCCATATGCTGGAGCTGGGGCACCCCATCCTCGGCGATAACCTCTACGCCCATCCGGATGCGCTGGCGGCTGCGCCCCATCTCTACCTGCATGCGGCCAGTCTGACCATCAGCCACCCCCGCAGCGGCGAGCGGATGACCTTCGAGGCACCAGCCCCCTTCCCGCTCTGAGCGGAAGAGGCTCGCGCCAAATCGCAGAGATAAAAAAGCCCCCATCGCAAGATGGGGGCTTTTTCATTAGGGTCAGACGCGAATATCGATCTTGCTTCCCAGAGAAGCGCTGGCCGATGTCGGTGCAACCGGCGCTGATTGCGCTGCGTTTTGCAGCAGCTTCAGCGCAGCTTCGCCCTCTTGGGTCTGCTGCTTCTTGGCCAGACTGGCCGTCATCAGAGCAGAACCAAACGACGCATTTGCAGAACTTGATATATCCATAGGGTTCCTCCTGCACTCAACAGTATCGACCAAGCAGCCCCGAACATAAGCACTGAATGCAAAACAATCTGAAAGTCGCTTTTCTATCAATCAGATAGCAATAGCATTCATGGTCCCTGTTCACCGCTGGATGACGCCTTCAAGCTCCTGTGCCGTCATCGGCCGAAGCACCTTGCAAGGGTTGCCAGCCGCCACCACGTTGGCGGGCACATCTTTGGTCACCACCGAGCCTGCGCCTATAACGCTGTTGTCACCGATAGTGACACCGGGACAGATGACGACGCTGCCGCCGATCCAGACGTTGTGACCGATCCGTACCGGCTTGCCGAACTCGACACCCTTGATACGTGGCGCCACCGCCACCGGATGAGCGGCGGTGTAGATCTGCACCCCGGGCGCCAGCAGCACGTTGTCGCCGATATGCACCTCACAGACGTCGAGGATGGTGCAATTGACGTTGGCGTAGAAGTTCTCGCCGACGAAGATATTGGCGCCATAGTCGCAGAAGAACGGCGGATTGATGGCACACTCCTGGCCGCGGCCACCGAGCAGCTCGTGCAGCAAAGCATCCCGCGCCAGTTTCTCCTGCCAGCAGGTGTTGAAGGTGTGGTAGAGCCTGCGGCAGCGCTCGCGCGCCGCTTTCAGCTCAGGGTCAGCCGCATCATAAGGCTCCCCCACCACCATCTTCTGCCACTCGGTACCGCGCACCACCTTCTCCATTACCTACTCCATCAACCAGATCAGGGATTCATAAGGGCGCAGCATACCCGATTGCGGTTGGGCCGGGCTATCGGGGTAGTTGCCGAGCAGCAGCCGACCTTGCCCGCTTTGCAGCTCGGCAGGCAAGGCAAACTCCACCGGCTCGCCGTAGAAGTTGCTCACCACCAGCAGGGTCTGACCGTTGGCGCGGCGGGCATAGGCCCAGATCTGCGGGTGCCCGGTCAGCAGCTCCTGATAATCCCCCTGAGTGAAGATGGGGTGCGCCTTGCGAAGGGCGATAAGATCCCGATAGTGCCAGAACACCGAGTTCTGGTCGGCCAGCGCAGCCTCGGCATTGATCTCGGGATAGTTGGCGGCAGGCTTGAGCCAGGGCATCCCGCTGGTGAAACCGGCATTGGCCGCAGCGCTCCACTGCATCGGGGTGCGCGAGTTGTCGCGGGACTTGGCGCCGAGAATGGCGAGGATCTCGGCCTCGCTCATCCCTTCCGCCTGCTTGATGGCGAAGATGTTGCGGCTCTCCACATCCTGATAGTCATCGATGTGCTGATAGCCGGGGTTGGTCATGCCGATCTCCTCCCCCTGATAGATGTAGGGGGTGCCTTGTAGGCCGTGCAGCGTACTGGCCAGCATCTTGGCGGCCACCACCCTATGCTCGCCCTCGTCACCGAAACGGGAAACGATGCGCGGTTGGTCGTGATTGCACCAGAATAGCGCCGACCACCCCTTGCCATGCATGCCGCTCTGCCAGTGGTTGAAGATGCGCTTGAGTTCGAGGAAATCGAACGGCGCCTTGGTCCACTTGTCGCCGTTGGGGTAATCCACCTTGAGGTGGTGGAAGTTGAACACCATGGAGAGCTCTGAGCCGTCCAGCGCGCCGTAACGCTGGCAGTGTTCCAGACTGGTGGAGGACATCTCCCCCACCGTCATGGCGCCGACAGGAGCAAACACGTCGCGGCTCACGTCCTGCAAAAATTCGTGGATGCGCGGCCCGTCGGTATAGAAGCGGCGGCCATCGCCAATCTCGTCGTTCGGGAACGCCTGATCCTTGGAGATAAGGTTGATGACGTCGAGACGGAAACCATCCACCCCCTTCTTGGCCCAGAAGTGGATGATGTTTTTCACCTCGGCGCGCACCGCCGGATTTTCCCAGTTGAGATCCGCCTGCTCGCGGGCAAACAGGTGCAGGTAGTACTGACCGGTGGCCTGCTCCAGTTCCCAGGCGCTGCCGCCAAACTTGGATTGCCAGTTGTTCGGCACGCCGCCATTCACCGGATCGCGCCAGATATAGTAGTCGCGGTAGGGGCTGTTCTTGTCCCCCAGCGCCGACTTGAACCAGGCGTGCTCGGTGGAAGTGTGGTTGACCACGATATCCATCACGATGCGGATGTCGCGCACGTGGGCGGCGGCCAGCAGCGCCTCGAAATCATCCATGGTGCCGTAGGCGGGATCGATGGCGTAGTAGTCGGCGATGTCGTAGCCGTTGTCCACCTGCGGAGAAACATAAACCGGGGTCAGCCAGAGGGCATCGACGCCCAAGGTCTTGAGATAGTCGAGGCGGGCCATGATCCCCTTGAGGTCGCCGGTGCCACGGGCAGCGGAATCCTGAAAGCTCTTGGGGTAAATCTGGTAAATCACGGCACTCTGCCACCAGGGTATTTGGCTCATGGGTCTTTCTCTTGTCTCGAATAGAAAATGGAGAGGGCGACCCACGGGTCGCCCTGATAATCAGTGTCAGGCGCTGGCTTGGGCCAACTTGCCAGCGGCTTGCTGGCGCTTGTAGACCAGCAGGGTCAGCACCACCGGCACCACGATGGCGACCAGCATGGCGATGGCGAACACCGCCCAGTATTGCGGCTGGATGGAGAGGATGCCCGGCAGGCCGCCTACCCCGATGCCGTTGGCCATCACCCCGGCGAAACCGCAGATGAGGGCGGCAAGGCTGGACCCCACCATGGCGCACAACATGGGGAACTTGTACTTGAGGTTGATACCGTACATGGCCGGTTCGGTCACCCCGAGGTAGGCGGAAATGGCGGCAGGTACCGAGATCTCCCGCTCGTTCTCCTTGCGGCTAATCAGAATGATGCCGACGACCGCAGACGCCTGGGCGATGTTGGAGAGGGCGATCAGCGGCCAAATCGGGGTGCCACCCATGCTCTGCATCAGTTGCAGATCCACTGCGTTGGTGGTGTGGTGGATACCGGTGATGACCAGCGGTGCGTAGAGGAAACCGAACAGGGCCGCGCCGATGGGAGCGAAGGAGCCGGTCATGGCAGCCTTGGCAGCGAAACCGACGCCATCACCAATCCAGCGACCAAACGGGCCGATAAAGGCGTGAGCCACAATCACTGCCAGCAGCAGCGAGACAAACGGCACAATCACCAGATAGAGATAGGCCGGAATGATCCGCTTGAGGTTGGTCTCCACCCAGGCGAGGAATACACCCGCCAGCAGCGCCGGAATGACCTGGGCCTGATAACCTACCTTCTGGATCACGAACAGGCCGAAGTCCCACACCTCGGGAGTCTGCTGACCAATGCCGTAGGCGTTCATCAACTGCGGTGACACCAGCGTCACCCCCAGCACAATACCGAGGATCTCGGAGCCACCCATCTTCTTCACTGCAGACCAGCAGACGCCGACCGGCAGGAAGTGGAAAATCGCCTCGCCCAGCAGCCAGAGGAAGGCGTGTACCTGAGCCCAGAACTGGCTGATCTCGGTGAGGGTGTGAGTGCCATCGTCGAACATTTTGATGTCGCCGATGACGTTGCGAAAGCCCAAGATCAGACCGCCGGTGATGATGGCGGGCAGCAGCGGTACGAAGATCTCCGCCAGATGGGAAATGCCCCGCTCCAGCGGGTTCATGTTCTGGCGCGCCGCCTGCTTGGCGGTCTCCTTGCTGCCACCGCTGACACCGAGCTGTTCGGTCAGCGCCTTGTACCACTGCTCTACCTCGTTACCGATCACCACCTGGAAATGACCGCCCTGGGTGAAGCTTCCCTTCACCGCCGGGATGGTTTCGATAGCCTTACTGTCAGCCTTGGCCGGATCGTTCAGGACGAAGCGCAACCGGGTCAGGCAGTGGCTGACGGTGGCGATGTTCTCCTTGCCGCCGATCTTGTCGATCAGGGTGGCAAGCTGCTGTGCGTTGATCTTGGACATGGGTCTTCCCTCTGTGACGCCATTGAATAGTGGTCTGTATCGCCCTTTTGAGCCAGTCTGTCGGCCGGAGCGTTTTTGGTATCGTTCCCATTTAGCATGCCGACAATCTGGCCAGATCGAAATGGGAACGTTCCCAATTCGTGGCCAGCGTCACAAAAAGCGCACTTTTTGTTCAGTCGGAAGTGATGGGGCTCACAGGGTTCGGCAGGGAGCGATTGTCACCAACGGAGGCTGATCCTGCCCAATCTGGCCGAGCAGCTGACGCGCCGCCTGCTCCCCCGCCCCTTTGTAACCAAGATCGAGACTGAGGGCGTTGGGGAAGAGGAAGCTGAGCATGGGGTTGTTGCCAAGGCCGGTCACCAGCACCTCGCTACGCCCTTGTTCTTGCAGGTATTTTGCCGCACCGATGGCGAGGGTGTCGCTGGCGCAGACCAACGCTTGGGTAGAGGGGGTAAGCAGCTCGGCCGCCAGCCGGTAGCCGCTCTGCAGGCTGAGATCGCCGAGGGCGCTGCGCGGGTGCAACCCTTGCTCTGCGCAGTAAGCGAGATAGGCGTCGAGGCGGCGTTGGCCGGTGGTGAGATCCGAGGCATCCACCCCCAGATAGGCGATATCGCGGGCACCACGGCTTGCCAGCTGCGCCAGCATGGTGCGCACCGCACCGGCGTCGTCGAAGCAGACCGAGGAGAAACCGGGATATTCACGAGCGACCAGCACCAGCTTCTCTTTCAGCGGCGCCATGGCGGTATAGTCCAAGTCATTAAAGGCGAACAGGATAATGCCATCCACTCCGCGCCGCTCCAGCACCGCCAGATGCTCCTGTACCTTGGCGGGGGAGAACTTGCTCTCCATCAACACAGCATCGTAGCCACGCTGGTAGAGGGTCTCCAGCATGCCGCGCACCGCCTGATTCTCCGAGCTGGAGTCGAGCCGGGAAACGATGATCCCCACCACCTGCTGGCTCTGGCTGCGCATGGCCCGCGCCGATTTGCTCGGCACGAAGCCGTGCTCGGCGATGATCTGCTCCACCCGCTCGCGGGTCTCCTGCTTCACCTTGGGATCCTGGTTGAGCACTCGGGAGACGGTCGACTTGCCGACGCCACTCAGTCTGGCGATATCGAGGATGGTCAGTTTCTTGTCCATGAATTGGCTCACAGGAGGCTAGGCGGTGGAATTGCCCACATTGTTGTGATTAACCCCTGTGAATACAAGCCCATGGCGTTAGAATGCCCTTTTTGCCCCGCCGTCAGGGTGTGTGGGCACAGCACAGGATGCCCATCATGGATCTGCTGGCCAGTCTGCTCTTCTCCCTCTCCATCACAGGCCCCATCTGCGTGGTGCTGCTGCTCGGCATCTTGCTCAAGCGGTTGGGGCTGCTGCCGGATCCCTTTACCGAATCAGCCTCGCGACTGGTGTTTCAGGTCACCCTGCCCGCTCTGCTCTTTCTCAGTATTCTGGGTACCAACTTCGCCACCATGCCGAGCCTCTGGTTTATCGGCTATGGCCTGCTCGCCACCGTTATCAGCTATCTGGTGCTGGAGCTGCTGGCCGGACGTTTTATCGGGGAGCAGCGGCTGCGCGGCATCTTCGTGCAGGGGAGCTTTCGCGGCAACAGCGCCATTATCGGGCTCGCCTACGTGCAGAACGCCTACGGCCACGAGGGGTTGGGGGCAGCGGCCTTCTATGTCGGCGCGGTGACCGTGCTCTACAACATTCTCGCAGTGATCACCCTCACCCGCAGTCTCGGCGGCGCCACCGGTATCCGCCCCATTCTGCTCGGCATCATCAAGAATCCCCTGATCATCGCCATTGTGGCGGCGCTGCCGTTTACCCTGCTCGGTATCAAGATGCCGCAACTGCTGCTCACCACCGGCAGCTACTTCGCCAACATGACGTTGCCGCTGGCGCTACTCTGCACCGGCGCCTCCCTCAGCCTCGATGCTCTGCGCGGTGGTGCAGCCATTGCGGGCTGGGCCAGCATCATGCGGCTCTGTCTCATTCCGACTGCGTTCACTCTTGGGGCTGCCCTGCTCGGCTTCAGCCATCTGGAGCTGGGTATTCTGTTTCTCATCAGCGCTACCCCGACTGCCGCCGCCAGCTATGTGATGACCCGCGCCATGGGGGGCGACAGCGTGCTGGCCGCAAACATCATCGCCACTACCACCCTTGGTTCGCTGGTTACTACCAGCCTCGGGGCGACTCTGATGAACTACCTAGGGTTGATGTACTAACGGCTTGACCTTGCCGGAGGCGGCAGCTTTAGGCTGGCGCCCATCAACAGAGGAGATATCCCATGACCATCGAACTCACCGTGTCCGGCATGTCCTGTGGTGGCTGCGCCGCCAGTCTGCAAAAAGCCCTGCTGGCCCAGCCTGCAGTCACTACCGCGACCGTCGATTTCGCCAGCAGCAAGGCCGTTATCGAGAGCGAGCTGAGCAAGGCCGAGCTGATCGCCCTGATCGAAGCCAAGGGTTTCTCTGCGAGTTAAATTATCTCCATAGAGGTATAAAACAGGTTAAAAATCTGTACTCACCTGTCTTTTGGTGAGTTTTATCACAGACCCAGGTTATTAAACGGGCAAACTTGCTGCGATTATTCCAACCATAAGGATTTGCAGCATGACCCTACCGATCCGCAAGACCCTGCTCGCCGCCGTCGTCGGCCTGACCCTCTCCCCCATGGCCATGGCGCTGCCCAGCGTCCATATTCTGGCCACCGGCGGCACCATCGCTGGGGCGGGCCAGTCGGCTACCCAGTCCAACTACGAGGCTGGCAAGGTGGCCATCGAAACCCTGATCGCCGCCGTGCCCGAGATGAAGAACGTGGCCGATGTGCAGGGTGAGCAGGTGGTGAAGATCGGCTCGCAGGACATGAACGACGAGGTGTGGCTCAAGCTGGCCAAGCGGGTCAACGAGCTGCTGGCCAAGGATGACGTGGATGGCATCGTCATCACCCACGGCACCGACACCATGGAAGAGACCGCCTACTTCCTCAATCTGACCGTCAAGAGCGACAAGCCGGTGGTACTGGTTGGCGCCATGCGTCCCTCCACCGCCATGAGTGCCGATGGCCCGCTCAACCTCTACAACGCCGTGGTGACCGCCTCCGACCCCGCCTCCAAGGGCCGTGGCGTGATGGTGGCGATGAACGACACCGTGCTGGATGCCCGCGACGTCACCAAGACCAACACCACCGGGGTGCAGACCTTCGCTTCCCCCAACTTTGGCCCGCTGGGTTACATCCACAACGGCAAGATCGACTATCAGCGCAGCCCGGCCCGTCTGCACACCAGCAAGACGCCGTTTGACGTGAGCAAGCTCGACAAGCTGCCGCAAGTGGGCATCGTCTACAGCTACGCCAACGCCACCGACTTGCCGGCCAAAGCGATGGTGGATGCCAAGTTCGACGGCATCGTCAGCGCCGGGGTGGGTAACGGCAACCTCTACCACACCCTGTTCGATACCCTGGCCAAGGCGAGCAAAGACGGCATCCGGGTAGTGCGCTCCGCCCGCGTACCGACCGGCGCCACCACCCTGGATGCCGAGATCGATGATGCCAAGTACGGGTTCGTGGCCTCCGGCACTCTCAACCCGCAGAAGGCGCGGGTGCTGCTGATGCTCTCCCTGACCCAGAGCAAGGATCCGGCCCAGATCCAGCGCTGGTTCCAACAGTTCTGATAACGGTTGTCTGAACCATGACAAGCAAGGGCGGGACTTCCCGCCCTTTTCCCTCCTGCAATGCTGCCTCGCCCATTACGCCGTTTGGCGTGGTCATCCTTCCCTTTTCCAGCCATCTTTTCCAGCTATCACAAAGCGCTGTCATCAAATTAGCGAGCCGGATCACCCGCTTTCACAAGCGCATCGCCGCCAAATTCATTACACTGCCAGCGATCTTATCCACTCAAGGAGTGCTGTTGCTGTATGGAAATATTGATCCTGCTGGGATTGATTTTGCTTAATGGCGTCTTCGCCATGTCAGAAATCGCCATCGTCACCGCACGCAAGGCTCGCCTCGGCAAGCTTGCCTCTGAAGGCAATCGCTCCGCCGCCATTGCCCTCAAACTGGGCGAAGACCCGACCCATTTTCTCTCTGCCGTCCAAATCGGCATTACCAGCATCGGCCTGCTCAACGGTATCTACGGCGAATCCCTGCTGGCCCAGCCCTTCTCCCTCTGGTTGCAGGAGTGGGGGCTCCCCGCCAAGAGCAGTGGCCTGATCGCCACCGTCATCGTGGTGGTGGTGGTTACTTATCTCTCCATCGTGGTAGGGGAGCTGGTGCCCAAGCGCCTCGGCCAGCTCAATGCCGAGCGCATCGCCTGTCTGGTGGCCCGCCCCATGCACTGGCTCGCCACCCTGACCCGCCCCTTCGTCTGGCTGCTGTCGGCCTCCACCAATGCCAGCCTGCGGCTGCTGCGGGTCAATCAGAATGGCAGCGCCAACGTTACCGAGGAGGAGATCCACGCCATGCTGGTGGAGGGCTCTGAAGCCGGGGTGATCGAGGATCATGAGCACACCATGCTGCGCAACGTCTTCCGTCTCGACGAGCGCAGCCTCTCCTCCCTGATGGTGCCGCGCAGCGATATCCGCTATCTGGATCTGGCGCTGCCGCTGGAGACCAACCTGCAGCGACTGGTGGAGTATCGCCACAGCTATTTTCCGGTCTGCGACGGCAACTTGTCAGAATTGGTGGGTATCATCAATGTCAGCAAGGTGCTGCACGCCTATATCAAGGGGGAGCCCATCGATCTGGCTGCCCTGACCCAGGAGGGCAGCCTGCTGCCCGAGACCCTCAACGGCGTCGAGCTGCTCAACCACTTCCGCACCCACAGCGAACAGATGGCGCTGGTGGTTGACGAATATGGCGAGCTGCAGGGGCTGGTCACCCAGCAGGATCTGCTGGAGGCGCTGGCGGGGGATTTCCAGCAGGAGGATGGTGAAGACAACTGGGCCTTCCGGCGCGCCGACGGCAGCTGGCTGCTCGATGGCCTGATCCCGCTGCCGGAGTTGAAGGACTGTCTGGAGCTGGTTCGTCTGCCAGAAGAAGAAAAACATCACTATCACACCCTCGGAGGGCTTATCATGCTGCTCCTTGGTCGTGTTCCACAAACCGGAGACCTGGTGACACTGGAACAGTGGCAACTGGAAATTGTTGACATGGATGGCCTGCGCATCGACAAGGTGCTCGCCATGCCCTTGACCGATCAACCCAGCTAACCTGCGGAGTTTGCAAGTATGGAGCAGTTTTACCAACTGGCTCACGCCTTTATGAATCACGATCTGAACACACTTTCCGATCCCAAGATGGCCTTCATGATCTGTGGTGTGATTCTGACGTTTCTGGTACTGGAAAACGGATTCATCCCTACCGCCTTTCTGCCCGGAGACAGCCTGCTGATCCTCACCGGCGTACTCATCTATCAGGATGTATTGTCTCTCGGGGTGATCCCGCTGTTGATCATGGCTACCTTTGTCGGCACCTGGCTCGGTTACATGCAGGGGCGCTTTCTCGGCCACACCCAGCTCTACCATCGGCTAATGTCCCACGTGGAAGAGCGGCACCAGCAGAAGGTCTACCACCTGCTGGACAAGTACGGGATCATCACCCTGATCACCGCGCGCTATATCGCCTTCGTGCGCACTGCCTACCCCTATATCGTGGGTGCCACCGAGCTGCCCCAGGGGCGCTTCCTCATCGTCAATCTGATCAGCTCCATCATGTGGATCTGCCCGCTGGTCGGGTTTGGCTACTACCTGAGCCACACCAAGCTGGCAGCCGAATACCAGACCCAGTTCTTCAACATCATCATCTATCTGCCGGTGGCCCTGCTGGTGGGTGGCATGGTGGCGCTGGTCTGGCGCTGGATCAGCAAACGCAGGGCCGCGCAGCCGCGGGATTGACCCCTCGCCCAACGCCCGACCCGAAAGCCCTCGCCAGAGGGCTTTTTTGATCGCCAATTTTGCGCAAATAGCAGAAATAGTCCCGCTCGGCCCTTGTAAAGCCGGGGTAAAAATGAGTGAATCTAGCGCCTTTTTTTGGATGGGAATGGAGTCGGTTGTATGTGGTGTCAGATTCGCGCAGCAGCGCTGGTTGTCGGGTTGATGGGAATGCTGGGATTACCTGCGGTCAACGCGGCACCCAACCCAGCCAAACTGGAAGTACGCTCGAGCAGCGCCCTGGTCGTGGATGTAAAAACGGGCAAGACGCTCTACCAGAAGAATGCCACCAAGGTACGTCCTATCGCCTCCCTCACCAAGCTGATGACAGCGCTGGTGGTGCTGGATGCCAAACAGAATCTCAACCAGACCATCACGGTCGACAAGAACGATCTGGATCGGGTCAAACACACTCACTCCCGCATCCGCATGGGCACCAAGGTGACCCGCCGCGACGCCCTGCATCTGGCGCTGATGTCCTCCGAAAATCGGATGGCCTCGGCACTGGCGCGTCACTATCCGGGCGGTCGCAGCGCCTTCGTACGGGCCATGAACAACAAGGCCAGACAGCTGGGTATGCGTAATACCCACTTCTACGACTCCACCGGCCTCTCCACCCGCAACGTCTCCACCGCCCAGGATCTCGGCAAGCTGGCTGCCGCCGCCTACCGTCAGCCGCTGATCCGTCAGTTCACTCAGGATGAGAACCGGGAGATGCGCTTCAGCGCCCCCGCCTACAGCCTGATGTTCAACAACACCAACCCGCTGGTGAAAAACCCGGATTGGGACGTGCGCCTCTCCAAGACCGGCTTCACTGACGAAGCGGGTCGCTGTCTGGTGATGCGCGCCAAACCGGACAGCCGCGAGCTAGCCATCGTGCTGCTCAACTCGGTGGGCAAACGCACCCCCATCGGCGATGCCAACCGCATTCGCAAATGGCTGAAAAGCTGAGTCAATATCTCAACACAAAAGGATGCTGCGGCATCCTTTTTTATTGCCCGCAAAACGCCTCTGCAGGCCTTGCAGGATGTAGATGAGCGAACCTTGAGTGATAAGCTGCGCGGCATCTGCCGTTGCAACAGCAGGCATACAGGGCGCCTATAGATAAGGCAAAGGGTGGCAAGGGGTTGCACCGTTCAGAAGATCGGTGCGCAATCACAGAAAGGGGAAGAAATGAGGACCAGAACAGCCAGGTAAACGGGCGATCCACCCGCAACAGCGCACGGGGATCCGCACCAAAAAGTTAAATATCGCCCATAAAAAAACAGCCCCGACCGAAGTCGAGGCTGTCTGTATGGTGCGCCCGAGAGGATTCGAACCTCTGACCACCTGGTTCGTAGCCAGGTACTCTATCCAGCTGAGCTACGGGCGCTCATAAACTTTTGGTACTGCTTGAAATATGGTGCGCCCGAGAGGATTCGAACCTCTGACCACCTGGTTCGTAGCCAGGTACTCTATCCAGCTGAGCTACGGGCGCTCACAAACTTTTGTGTACTGCTTGAAAAATGGTGCGCCCGAGAGGATTCGAACCTCTGACCACCTGGTTCGTAGCCAGGTACTCTATCCAGCTGAGCTACGGGCGCTCATAAATCGTTGTGTCGTTTTAAATGGTGCGCCCGAGAGGATTCGAACCTCTGACCACCTGGTTCGTAGCCAGGTACTCTATCCAGCTGAGCTACGGGCGCCCTGTTTTAAAACGATAAAAAAAGCTTACTTATCAGTAAGCCTTTTCCAAAGTGTCGACTTGCTGATGGTCAACACATGACTCTTGCTTGAGTCGTAATATGGTGCGCCCGAGAGGATTCGAACCTCTGACCACCTGGTTCGTAGCCAGGTACTCTATCCAGCTGAGCTACGGGCGCAAATGGCGGAGAAGGGGGGATTCGAACCCCCGATGCGGGTATAAGCCGCATACTCCCTTAGCAGGGGAGCGCCTTCAGCCTCTCGGCCACCTCTCCGTTTGCGGGGCTGATAATACTTCACAGGGATTTTTAGTCAAACACTTTTTTGGAGAAAAAAGTGCGTTCGCTCAGCATTTGGTCAAAGCGTGGAATATTCAAACAATATCGGCACTTATCCCGCAGTTTCGCGCCCTGCAGGGCGATTTTAGGGGGCCGGAAAAACAAAAGGCGACACATGAGGTGTCGCCTTGTCACAGCCATGAAAGTAGCTTAGAAGCCCGGTTGGCCCGGAACTTTCTCGGCCTGGATGCGCTGGTAGATCTCTTCGCGGTGTACGGAGACCTCTTTCGGCGCGTTAACACCGATACGGACCTGGTTGCCTTTAACGCCCAGTACGGTGACAGTCACTTCATCACCAATCATCAGGGTTTCCCCAACACGACGAGTCAAAATAAGCATTCGCTTGCTCCTGTATCCTGTTTTGTTTTTATATCGATATGCGACATTATCTAACAAAGATACCGATATGGTAAATGGTTGAAACTAAATCAATCAGAGATTGTTAGCCCAAGGGCTGCTCTTGCGGTGCCTGATCCAACCCGAAAGCCGCGTGCAGGGCTCGCACCGCCAGCTCCAGATACTTCTCGTCAATCACCACAGAGATTTTGATTTCAGAGGTCGAGATCAACTGCATGTTGATCCCCTCCTCGCCCAATACCTTGAACATGGTGCGCGCAACACCGGGATGGTTCCACATGCCTACACCGACAATGGAGACCTTGGCAATCTCGCCATTTCCCTGCACGCAAGAGGCGCCAAGTTCGGTGGCGGTCTCCTCCAGCAGTGCCCGGGCACGGCGATAGTCGTCACGATTCACCGTGAAGGTGAAGTCGGCGGTGCCATCTCCCAGGGTGTTCTGCACAATCATGTCGACATCAATGTTGGCGTCGCTGATCGGATTCAGGATCTGCGCGGCAACGGTTGGTCTGTCTGGCACGCCCAGAATGGTCAGGCTGGCCTCGTTGCGGTTAAAAGCGATCCCGGATACCAGGGGAGCTTCCATCCTATCACCTCCATATGTGATTAAGGTTCCCTCTCCATCGATAAAGCTCGACAGCACCCGCAGCGGGACGCGGTACTTGCCCGCAAACTCCACCGAGCGGATCTGCAGCACCTTGGCGCCGAGACTGGCCATCTCCAGCATCTCCTCGAAGGTGATGGTGTCGAGACGACGCGCCTTGGGCTCGATGCGCGGATCCGTGGTGTATACCCCATCCACATCGGTAAAGATCTGGCACTCATCGGCCTTGATGGCCGCCGCCACGGCAACCGCCGTGGTATCCGAACCGCCGCGGCCCAGCGTCGTGATGGCGTTATGCTCGTCACGGCCCTGGAAACCGGCGATCACCACCACCTTGCCCGCAGCCAGTTCAGCATGAACCAGCTCGGTGTCGATGTGGGTGATGCGCGCCTTGCCATAGGCGGAATCGGTGTGAATCCGTACCTGATCACCGGTCATTGAGACCGCCGGGCAACCGCGTTTGTTCAACGCGATCGCCAGCAGCGCTATGGTGACCTGCTCACCGGTGGAGACCAGTACATCCATCTCCCGCCGGTTGGCATCAGGATCCAGCTGCTGGGCCATGCCCAGCAACCGGTTGGTTTCGCCCGACATGGCGGAGACAACCACCACCACGTCGTGTCCCTGGGCGCGGGTCTGCTCGACCCGCTCAGCTACCGCCTCGATCCGCTCCAGTGTGCCGACCGAGGTGCCGCCGTACTTCTGTACATAGAGTGCCACAGATCACCTCGCCCGCTTACAGGCGCTCTTCCAGCCAGGAGTGAACAGATTGCAGCGCCGCAGGCACAGCTTCCGGCTGGGTACCACCCGCCTGAGCCATGTCCGGACGACCACCGCCCTTGCCACCCACCTGCTGGGCAACCAGATTGACCAGCTCGCCAGCCTTGACCTTGCCGGTCAGGTCGTTGGTGACACCGGCGATCAGGTTGACCTTGCCATCGGCACAGGTTGCCAGCAGCACGACACCGGACTTCATCTGATTCTTCAGCTCGTCCAGCATGCCGCGCAGGGATTTCGGATCGGCCCCTTCCAGCGCTGCAACCAGCACCTTCTGACCGTTGATCTCGATCACCTGACCCAGCAGGTCGTTACCGGCCTGAGCGGCCAGCTTGGCCTTGAGCTGCTCCAGCTCGCGCTCCATCATCTTGGCTTTGTCCAGCATCTGGCGAACCTTGTCGGCGATGCAGAACTGGTCACCTTTCACCAGTGCGGCAGCCTCTTCGATCTGCTCGCCAACCTGATGCATGAAGTCGATGGCAGCCTTACCGGTCACCGCTTCGATACGGCGCACGCCGGCGGCGATACCGCTCTCGGCGATGATCTTGAAGAAGCCGATATCACCGGTGCGCTTGGCGTGAGTACCGCCGCACAGCTCGGTGGAGTAGTCGCCCATGCGCACCACGCGCACGTCGTCTTCATATTTCTCACCAAACAGCGCCATGGCACCGGCAGCCTTGGCGGCTTCCAGATCCATCACCTGGGTATTGATTTCGTGGTTGGCGCGGATCTGGTTGTTGACCAGCTCCTCGACCCGGCGAATGGTCGCCATGGTCAGCCCCTCGAAGTGGGAGAAGTCAAAGCGCATGCGCTCGGCCCCAACCAGAGAACCTTTCTGGGTGACATGCTCGCCCAGTGCCTGACGCAGGGCAGCGTGCAGCAGGTGAGTCACGGAGTGGTTCAGGGCGATGGCCTGACGACGGTCAGCGTCAACCACGGCTTCCACTTCGGCGCCCTTCTCCAGGGTGCCCAGCTCCATGTAACCCTTGTGGATGATCGCCTTGCCCGCTTTCAGGGTGTCGGTCACGGCAAAGATGCCATCGTCCACTTTCAGGGTGCCGCTATCGCCAACCTGACCGCCGGACTCGGCGTAGAAGGGGGTCTCTTCCAGCACGATGACCGCTTCGTCACCGGCGATCAGGCCACTCACCTCTTCCACACCCTTGTAGATACCGAGCACGCGAGTGCGCTCGGTCAGGGTCTTGTAACCGGTGAAGGGGGTCTCGAAGTCGAGCTTGAGCATCTCGTTGTAGTTCACGCCGAAGCTGGACGCTTCCTTGGCACGAGCACGCTGCTTCTCCATCTCGGCCTTGAAGCCCTCTTCGTCGATGCCGATCTCGCGCTCGCGCACCACGTCGGCAGTCAGGTCGGCCGGGAAGCCGTAAGTGTCATAGAGCTTGAACACCACCTCGCCCGGAATAACCTTGGCATCGCCCAGGTTGGCCAGCACATCTTCCAGCAGCAGCAGACCCCGATCCAGGGTGCGGACAAACTGCTCTTCCTCGATGCGCAGTACACGCTCGACCAGCGGCAGCTGGGCGATCAGCTCGGCACCCACATCCTTCATCTGCACCGCCAGCTCGGCAGCCAGTTTGTAGAAGAAGACGTCGGTGGCACCCAGCTTGCGACCGTGGCGCACGGCGCGACGGATGATGCGGCGCAGC
The DNA here is from genome assembly GCF_040907825.1 of Aeromonas sp. s7(2024). Taxonomy (NCBI): domain Bacteria; kingdom Pseudomonadati; phylum Pseudomonadota; class Gammaproteobacteria; order Aeromonadales; family Aeromonadaceae; genus Aeromonas; species Aeromonas sp. s7(2024). Next base: position 251,813 of record NZ_JBFOCM010000037.1, on the reverse strand, counting down.
ACATAGCCGCGACCTTCGTTGGACGGCATCACGCCATCTGCCACCAGGAAGGCGCAGGAGCGGATGTGGTCAGCGATGACGCGCAGTGACTGGTTGCTCAGATCGGTGGTGCCGACAATCTCGGCCGCTTTATTGATCAGCGCCTGGAAGATGTCGATTTCGTAGTTGGAGTGGACACCCTGCATGATGGCGGAGATACGCTCCAGACCCATGCCGGTATCCACGGACGGACGGGGCAGCGGTTCCATGGTGCCGTCAGCCTGACGGTTGAACTGCATGAACACCACGTTCCAGATCTCGATGAAACGGTCGCCATCCTCTTCCGGTGAGCCGGGACGGCCACCCCAGATGTGATCGCCGTGGTCATAGAAGATCTCGGTGCAGGGACCGCACGGGCCGGTATCACCCATCGCCCAGAAGTTGTCGGAGGCGTACGGTGCCCCCTTGTTGTCACCGATGCGAACGATGCGATCGGCCGGTACGCCGACCTCTTTTTCCCAGATATCGAACGCTTCATCGTCAGTCGCGTAGACGGTCACCAGCAGGCGATCTTTCGGCAGCTGCAGCACTTCGGTCAGGAAACCCCAGGCAAACTTGATTGCGTCATGCTTGAAGTAGTCGCCGAAGCTGAAGTTGCCCAGCATTTCGAAGAAGGTGTGGTGACGGGCGGTATAGCCGACGTTTTCCAGGTCATTGTGTTTACCACCGGCACGGACACAACGCTGGGACGTGGTGGCGCGGTTGTAGGCACGCTTCTCGGCGCCAAGGAACACATCCTTGAACTGGTTCATACCCGCGTTGGTAAACAACAGGGTCGGGTCGTTATGCGGTACCAGCGAGCTGGAGGAGACAACCTGGTGTCCCTGGGAACGGAAATACTCGAGAAACGCAGCGCGTATCTCTGACGTGGACATATACATGGAAAATCCTGCTTGATTCGAATACGGACTTTTAACCGCATTAATGTAAGTTTTCTGCGGGGTAAAGTAAAACGTACAGGCCCGTCACGGGCGAAAAAGCGCGCATAAATGGATACGAAGAGAAAAGGGAGGCAAACCGGCGCTTTTTGAGCCGGTGATCAGGCCAAAAGCAGCGGAAAATAGGCAGGTAACGCGGCAGAACCGGCCTTTCATCACACCCGGCCCCCAAGCCACTGAATGGGCAGGGAAAATCCTATAAAGGCGAGATAAGGGGTATCACCGCGTGGTACCAGAAAAAGGAAAGATCGCTGCCGGAACGCCGTAACAGTGACGAGCGGCACGGCCTGCGGCTCTCCATCAGCACTGGCTGAAACAGCAACACCATCTCATGGTTAATCGGGCGGGCACGGCGTTGTCGCACGACCTTGCATCACGCGACAAGGCACCACCGCCGACTACTCGGCGGCCGCCTCTTGCAGGGCTGAGATAGCATAACGCGCCTGATCCTGGGTAAAACCACGCCCCAGCAGGTACTTGAGCCACTTCATCCGCAGTTTGAAATCCGCCAAATCGGCCACCCGGGCGCGCCGTTCAAGCAGGGCAAATGCCAGTTCGAACCAGTCCAGCTCCGGCTGATCGAATGCGGCATCAATCTGCATATCGTCGAGCCCCTTGCGGCGCAGATCGAAGCGGATCTTGATGGGGCCATGGCCCTTGGCGGCACCGGCGCGTACAGCCATACCGCCGTAACGTTCGTCATTGACCCAGTTGTAACCGCGGCAGTAGTCGACCACCGCCTCGATCACCTCTTCATTGAAACCCTGCTGGCGCAGCCGGTTGGCCAGCTCCGACTCGGCGCTCTCGCGACGGGCCAGACTGCGCATGGCAAAGGCGCGGGCAGCAGCAAACAGCTCTTCAAAGGAGGGTTCAACGGGTTCAGGGAGAGATTCATCGACCATAAATGACAAGGCCGGGTATCAACCCGGCCTCCTTTACCTTATTCGAACTCTTGTTCGCTTTCGTCTTCAAACTCTTCGGCGGCAGCAGCCACCGGCTTTTCTGCCGGTACGGCACCGGAGAGCAGCAGCTCGCGCAGGCGGGCTTCCACTTCGCCAGCCATCACCTTGTTCTCGGCGAACAGCTTCATGACGTTGGCCTTGCCCTGACCGATCTTCTCGCCGTTGTAGCTGTACCAGGCACCGGCCTTGTCGATCAGCTTGTGCTTGACGCCCAGATCCACCAGCTCGCCCTCTTTGGAGATGCCAGCACCGTAGAAGATCTGGAATTCAGCCTGCTTGAAGGGCGGGGCCACCTTGTTCTTGACCACTTTGACGCGGGTCTCGTTACCGACCACTTCGTCACCTTCCTTGATGGCGCCGATACGACGGATATCCAGACGCACGGAGGCGTAGAACTTGAGCGCGTTACCACCGGTAGTGGTCTCCGGGCTACCGAACATGACGCCGATCTTCATCCGGATCTGGTTGATGAAGATGCACAGGCAGTTGGCGTTCTTGATGTTGGCGGTCAGCTTGCGCAGCGCCTGGGACATCAAACGGGCCTGCAGGCCAACGTGGGAGTCACCCATCTCCCCTTCGATTTCCGCTTTCGGGGTCAGGGCCGCCACGGAGTCGACGATGATGACGTCAACGGCATTGGAGCGCACCAGCATGTCGCAGATTTCCAGCGCCTGTTCACCGGTATCCGGCTGGGAGATGAGCAGGTCGTCGACGTTGACGCCCAGCTTGGCAGCGTAGATAGGGTCGAGGGCATGTTCCGCATCGACGAAGGCACAGGTCTTGCCTTTCTTCTGGGCTTCCGCGATCACCTGCAGGGTGAGGGTGGTTTTACCGGAAGATTCCGGGCCGTAGATCTCGACGATACGGCCGCACGGCAGACCGCCGATGCCCAGCGCCACGTCCAGCGAGAGAGAACCGGTAGAGATGGCTTCGATATCCATGGTCTTGCTGTCGCCCAGACGCATGATGGAACCTTTGCCGAACTGCTTTTCAATCTGACCCAGCGCAGCCGCCAGTGCCTTCTGTTTGTTCTGATCCATGCCAATCTCCGCTGGAAATCGTGAGTAAGAAGTGAAGTTGGGCTAAGTATACTGTCTATTCATACAGTATCAAGCCCAATTTATCTGAGCAGCGCCAACAGACCCGACAAGGCCTGTCTCACCGCCTGCTGGCGCACCTGTCGGCGATCCCCGTCGAAGCGGGCGAGCAGGGAGTTGTGACGACCGTTGCGGTCGGCCCAGGCGAACCAGACGGTGCCGACCGGCTTCTCCTCGGTGGCGCCGCCGGGGCCAGCGATGCCGCTGATGGCCACACTGATGGCGGCCGACGAGTGGGCCAGTGCGCCGCGGGCCATCTCCAGCACCACGGCTTCGCTCACCGCGCCATGCTGCGCAAGAGTCTCGCCACTCACCCCCAGCATCTGCTGCTTGGCCTCGTTGGTGTAGGTGACAAAACCGCGATCGAACCAGCCGGAGCTGCCCGCGATGTCGGTAATAGCCGTAGCCACCCCGCCGCCAGTACAGGATTCGGCGGTCGCCGCCAGCCAGCCCCGTTGACCGAGGGCCCGTCCCAGCTCGATGGCAAGGTGCTCTATCTCTGCATCCAGTTTCATCACGACTCCTTCTGTTCCGATCAAGAGGCACATTATGCGATCCCGCTACCGCCCCCCGCAACCACGGTAGTCCGCCACGGCCGCAACCCTTGCCTGCTGCAATGAGGCGTCGCACAGTGGTCACGCCTTCAATACTGCAGAGCAGCCGCGCCCGGAACACTACCTCCCCCGTCGCGGCGCTTATGTGTAGAATGGCGCCATCAAGCTCAAGGCTCATCACCGCAGACACTGGCCCGCAGAGGCCCCTTCTGGAACAGAACATGACCGCACAACACCAAGCCAGCGGCGCCACTGGCTCCGCTCCCGGCGCCAATCTGAGCGCCCACACGCCCATGATGCAGCAGTACCTTGGCCTCAAGGCCGAGAACCCGGAGATCCTGCTGTTCTACCGGATGGGCGACTTCTACGAGCTGTTCTATGACGATGCCCGCAAGGCCTCCCAACTGCTCGATATCTCCCTGACCAAGCGCGGCCAGTCGGCTGGCAGCCCGATTCCCATGGCGGGCGTCCCCTATCACGCCATCGAGGGCTATCTGGCCAAGCTGGTGCAGCTCGGCGAATCTGCCGCCATCTGCGAGCAGGTGGGAGATCCCGCCACCAGCAAGGGGCCGGTGGAGCGCAAGGTGATCCGCATCATCACTCCGGGCACCGTCTCCGACGAGGCGCTGCTCAGTGAGCGGCAGGACAACCTGATCGCCGCCGTCTATCACGATGGCCGCCGCTTCGGCTATGGCACCATGGACATCGGCTCCGGCCGCTTCTTCATCAATCAGTTCGAGAAAGAAGAGACCTTGCTGGCTGAGCTGCAGCGCACCAATCCGGCCGAACTGCTCTACCCGGAATCGTTCGAATTCCTGCACCATATAGAGGGTCGCCGCGGCCTGCGCCGCCGCCCGGAGTGGGAGTTTGAGCTGGGCACCGCCCGCAAGCTGCTCTGCCAGCAGTTCGGCACCCAGGATCTGGTGGGCTTTGGCGTCGACAAGAGCGAGACCGCCCTGTGCGCCGCTGGTTGTCTGATGCAGTACGTCAAAGATACCCAGCGCACCGCCCTGCCCCACATCCGCAACGTGCGCCTCGAGCAGCCGGATCACGCCGTCATCATGGATGCCGCCACCCGCCGCAATCTGGAGCTGACCCAGAATCTGGCCGGTGGCTACGAAAATACCCTGGCCGAGGTGCTGGATCGTACCGCCACCCCCATGGGCAGCCGCCTGCTCAAGCGCTGGATCCACCAGCCGATCCGCGATCGGGTAATCCTCAAAGGTCGCCAGAGCACCATCAAGGAGCTCATCGAGCAGAACCTCTACGACGAGTTGGGCAACCTGCTGCGTCAGGTGGGTGATGTGGAGCGGGTGCTGGCCCGTCTCGCCCTGCGCTCAGCCCGCCCGCGCGACCTCACCCGCCTGCGTCAGGCCTTCGCCCAGTTGCCCGAATTGCAGCGCCTGCTGGCGGACAACGAGCACGAAGCGGTGCAACAACTGGCCGAGCGGGCCAGCACTTTCCCCGAGCTGCTCGACCTGCTGGAGCGCGCAGTGATGGAGGTGCCGCCGGTGCTGATCCGCGATGGTGGCGTCATCCGTGACGGCTTCAATCAGGAGCTGGACGAGCTGCGGGATCTGGCCAACGGCGCCACCGCCAGCCTCGCCCGCATCGAGGAGCGGGAAAAACTGCTGACCGGCATCAACACCCTCAAGGTGGGTTACAACAAGGTGCACGGCTTCTATATCGAGGTGAGCCGCGCCAACAGCCATCTGGTGCCGGCCCACTACATCCGCCGCCAAACCCTCAAGAACAACGAACGCTACATCATCGATGAGCTGAAGAAGTACGAGGACAAGGTACTCACCGCCCAGTCCCAGGCGCTGGCGCTGGAAAAACGGCTCTACGAAGAGCTGCTCGATGCCCTGCTGCCCCATCTCGGCGATCTGCAGGATTCCGCAGCCGCACTGGCGGAGTTGGACGTACTGGCCAACCTGGCCGAGCGGGCCGAGACCCTCGACTACCGCTGCCCGACCCTCATCGATGAGGATCAGATCCTGATCGAAGCGGGCCGCCATCCGGTGGTGGAGCAGGTAATGACGGACCCCTTCATTGCCAACCCCATCCGGCTGGAGCGGGAGCGGCGGATGCTGATCATCACGGGTCCCAACATGGGCGGTAAATCGACCTACATGCGCCAGACCGCGCTGATCGTGCTGCTGGCCCATATCGGCGCCTTCGTGCCCGCCGACAGCGCCCGCATCGGCCCCATCGACCGCATCTTCACCCGTATCGGGGCGTCGGACGATCTGGCATCGGGAAGATCCACCTTTATGGTGGAGATGACCGAGACCGCCAATATCCTCAACAACGCCACCGCCCGCAGTCTGGTGTTGATGGACGAGATTGGCCGCGGCACCAGCACCTACGACGGCCTCTCGCTGGCGTGGGCCTGCGCCGAGCAGCTGGCGAGCAAGATTGGAGCCTACACCCTGTTCGCCACCCACTACTTCGAGCTGACCCGCTTGCCGGAGCTGATGAGCGGGCTGGCCAACGTCCACCTCGATGCGGTGGAGCACGGCGACACCATCGCCTTTATGCACGCGGTGCAGGAAGGGGCGGCCAGCCGCTCCTACGGTCTGCAAGTTGCCGCACTGGCGGGGGTGCCGAAATCGGTGATCCAGCAGGCCCGCCACAAACTGCATGAGCTGGAGAGTGCCACCCCGGTGGCCGCCGGTGAAAGCCGCCCGGCCCCGGTGGCCATAGCGCCCCAGAGCCATCCGGTAGTCGATGAGCTGGAAGCGGTACGCCCGGACGAGCTCACCCCGCGGCAGGCGCTGGATCTGCTCTATCGCCTCAAGCAGATGCTGTAACCTGCAACTGCCGATCAAAAAAATAAAAGGGGAACCGCGAGGTTCCCCTTTTTATTGCCGCAATGCCTATTCGGACTGTTTTACTGCTAGGCAGCCTGCGCCTCTCTGCCCGCCCGCAGCAGACTCTGGCGCCCCTGCCAGTAGCCCTGCAGATAGCCGGACTCCAGCTTGAGCTGATCGCGGGTAAAGCGGGAGACCGGAAAACCGGCCGGTGGCGCGATCACCTCGATCTCGCAATCGGCGGGCGGCGTTTCGATAAAGTCGAGGGCACGATTGTAGGCCACATCCCGCGCCAGCATCGCCTGTGCCAGCGCGGGCTGGGTCTTGAGCAGCGCCTTCACCATCCAACAGAAACGGGCCGGCTTCTTGCGATAACCGCGCGGCTCGGAGAGCACCACCGTCATCCGCCGCGCCCCGCGCCGATAGGCCTCGATCACCGGGATGGAATCGCTGATGCCGCCATCCGCCATGGGACGGCCATCGACAGAGGGGGTCTCGTGCTGCACCACCGGCAGGGCGCAGGTGGCGGTCAGCACCTCGTCCATGTTGTCGGGGCGCACCGGCAGGTAGACGGCTTCACCGGTTGCCACATCGGTGGTCACCGCATAGAAGGGAATACGGCAGGCAGAGAAGGTGTCGAGGTCGAGGGGAAAGCGGTAGCGGCTGGTCTGCCAGAGCCAGCTGATATCCACCAGATCGCCCCCCTTGACGAAGCGCAGCGGGTCGAGGAAGTCGCTGCTGCAGGCCAGCTCGGTGATGATGTGGTGGCTGCGGCGCGGCTGCTCGCTCAGGTAAGAGACCAGATTGGTCGCCCCGGCCGAGACCCCCATGACGAAATCGAACGGGTAGTGGTGACTTTCCACGAAGGCATCGAGCACGCCACTGGCGAAGATGCCGCGCATGGCGCCCCCTTCGACAATGAGCGCGTTGGTAGCAGAAGAGAACATGTGAAGGCTCCGTCAGCGGTAACAAATCCGGGGCATGCCCCGATCGGTGATGGACGCCTTCATGCCGGACACCAAGACGCCTGAGCTGGACGGTTCGGACAGTGTCGCTGCGCCGATACCGTGAAGCGACTGCCAGTATATGCAGTGAACAAACCTGCAAAAAATGAATTTAAATAATAAAAATCATGCCACTTTGGAATGATTTGCACCATAAAAAGGCCAGCCGCAGGGCTGGCCGTGTTCTCACCTCAATCAGGGCAAGCCGGGACCGAAACGCCCGGTCACCGGATCGTAGTGGTAGGCGTCGTAATCAAAGTCGATACCCTTGAGCAAGGGGTTGGGCAGCTCGAACAGCTGACGCTGGTGGAGCCTGGCCTGATCGAGGGAGGGTTTGAAGTGGTGCAGCCAGAGCCGCTGCAGCGAGCCATCCTGCCATGCCAGCTTGAGCCCGACCTGAATGCGCCGGATCCCCGCCTGATTCTCCTTGAAGGTGTAGAAGAGATGGAGGAAGGGGTAGTGCAGGGCGATATGCTGCTCCACGGTGAGGCCGGGCAGATCCCGGTGCTGCTCCAGCTCGGTGAAGAGCTCGTTGGCGCCGCGGCAGAAGAGATCGGCCCGCCCGCGAGCCACCAGCTTGAACAGCCGCTCGTAGCTGTCCACCTCCTGCACCTGCAGACCCGCCGCCCGCAAAATGGCGGCATCCTGCCAGCCGCGCCCCTGCACGTTCTGGTACTGCTTAAGCTGCTCGAAGCGGGTCACCCCGGCAATCGCCTTCGCCTGCTGCGGGCTGACGAAGCAGATGCGATAGCCGAGGATGCCGAGCTCCACCGGGAAGCGGACATAGTCGAGGGCCTCACCGCTATCGGGCTGCGGCGTATCGACGGCAAAGAAGTTGGGGTAGAAGTTGGTCTGCAGCACCTGCCGCAGCCGGATCCGGTTCATCGGCGGCGCGGCCCGCAGCTCGTAGTCACCGAAGCTGTCACGGGTCTTCTCCAGCGCCAGCTGCAGCAGCTCGCGAAAATAGATGGTGCGCTGATCCCGGTCGCTCTCCGGGCTGATATGGGTAAAGACGTCGCTCGCCCGCAGGGGGGCAGCAAGAAGTGAGAGGCTGCACAGCAGCAAGAAGGACGCGAGGCGATGAAAGGTCATACTGCTCATCCCGGGAATACACGCTCACTAGAGTGTAGCGCCGGGACGAGCAGCCTTGTAAAGAGAAGCTCAGCCTACCAGAACATCCGGCCCAGCAGGGGCGCCAGCAGCACGGTCACCATGCCGGCAATCATCATCACCATGCTGGAGACCACCCCCTCTTCGTTACCCATCTGATAGGCCTTGGCGGTGCCGGCACCGTGGGCCGAGGCGCCAAACCCCGCCCCCTTGCCGAGACGACTGCGAATGGCCAGCACGGTGAGCACGCTCTCCCCCACCGCCATGCCGATGACGCCGGTCAGCACCACAAACAGCGCCGTGAGATCGCTCTGACCGCCGATGGCGCGGGTCGCCTCCACCGCAAACGGCGTGGTGATGGAGCGCATCGCCAGACTGCGCTGCAGCATGTCGGAGAGATCGAGCCAGCGGGCCAGCAGCACGGTACTCCCCACCGCCATGATGACCGAGGCGACCACCCCCACCGACAGCGACAGCCAGTGGCGACGAATGAGCTGGCGGTTCTCGTAGACCGGCACCGCGAAGGCGACGGTGGCCGGGCCCAGCAACCAGAGCAGCCAGTGGGATTCCGCCATGTAGTCCTGATAGGGGATGTGGAACAGCAGCACCACGGCCACCAGCAGGGTCGGCGCCAGCAGCAGCGGCATCAGCGGCAGGATCCGCTTTTTGCCGTAGAGCCATTTGCTGGCGTAGTAGAAGAGCAGGGTGAGGGCGAAACAGATCAGCCCGAGCAGGGTATCAGACATGACGGCGACTCCGGCGGGCCAGTTTCAGTTCGAGGCGGTAAACCCGATCCACCACCAGTGCCGTGGTGCCGAGCACCAGCGTGGTGCTCACCAGCAGCACTACCATGATGCGCCACCCCTCCTGCAACAGCAGATCCTGATAGTTGACCACCGCGACTACGGCGGGCACGAAGAAGAGCAGCATCTCCGCCAGCAGCCAGCGAGCCCCCGCCTCAAACCACTGCGCCTTGACCACCCCGAGCAGGATACAGGCCAGCAGCAACAGCATGCCGGTGAGGTTGGCGGGCAGCGGCAGATGGAGGGTACGCACCGCGGTATCGGCCAGCAGCCAGATGGCTGCCAGCAACACAATCTGGAAGGGAGTCTGTAACCAGCGCAAACAGAGGGCTTTCATGATCATCGTCTTTCTGTGAACCGGCTCACAGTATAGAGTTGAGCAAAACCTGCCAGAAATGAATTAAAATTATCAAATTCATGCCGCATAGGCATACTTCATCCCGTACCCGCCAACACGAGTCGAGAGAGTCCATGGATATTCGCGCCCTGCGCTATTTTGTCGAACTGGTGCGGGAAAAAAGCTTCACCCGCGCCTCTGAAAAGCTGTTCGTCACCCAGCCCACCATCAGCAAGATGATCCGCAATATCGAAGAGGAACTGGGCCAACCCCTGCTCAACCGGGAAGGGCGACGCTTCACCCTGACCGACAGCGGCCAGGTGCTGTTCAACCGTGCCCAGACCATCTTGGCTGAGATGCAGCAGCTGGAGGCCGAACTGGCGGATCTGCAGAGCCTGCAACATGGTCGCCTCACCCTTGGCATTCCCCCCATGGTGGGTCACGTCTATGCAGATCTGATCCGCGCCTACCGCACCCGCTATCCCAAGGTGGAGCTGACCCTGGTGGAGTACGGCGGTCGCCGCATCGAACAGGCGGTGCTGGAGGGGGAGCTGGATCTCGCCATCACCATGCTGCCGACCAAAGAGGGGGGCGCCCTCAGCGCGCTGGAGCTGGATCAATACCCGATCCGGGTAGTGCTGCCTGATCAACCGCGCTGGCATGGCGAGGCGCCGCTGCGGCTGGAGTCCCTGCAGGAGGAGCCCTTCCTGCTCTATACCCAGGCGTTTACCCTGAGCGAACGGCTGGAGCAGGCGTGTCAGGAAGCGGGCTTTGTGCCGCAGGTGGCGGCGCGCAGCAGCCAGTGGGATTTTCTCACCGCCATGGTACGCAGCGGCATGGGGGTCGCCTTCTTGCCGGAGCCGGTCTGCAACAGGCTGACCCCGGATGGTCTGGTGCTGCGGCCGCTGGAGCCCGAATTGAGCTGGCGACTCGGGGTGATCTGGCCGAGCGAGCGCTATCTGTCGCGCACCGCCGAGGCCTGGCTGGCCCTCTGCCGCCAGCGGCAGGCACCTCAGTAATCGCCGAAGCGATCGGTCTGCGGATTGTAGAAGTAGGGGCGGTAATCGAAGCTGATCCCGTCGAGGAAGGGGTTATCCAGTCGCAGCAGTCGGCGCTGGGAGAGCTTGGCAAAGGCGATGGCCGGGCCAAAGCTCTTGCGCCACAGAGCCTGTAGCGAGCCATCCTGCCACGCCAGCTGCAACCCCCGCTCGACCCGCTTGAGCGCCTCGCGATTGTTGGGATTGGTGTAGAAAACCCGGGGCAGCGGGTAGTAGATCAACAGTGCGTCATCCACCAGCAGATCCGTCATCTCCTTGTGGGTCAGCTGCTCGCTGCGCAGCTCGCTCACCCCGCGGCAGAAGAGATCGAAGCGACCCCGCGCCACCATCTTGAACAGCTTTTCGTACCCCTCCACTTCCACCACCTCCATCCCGGCGTAACGCAGGATATCCACATCCAGCCACCCCTTGCCCTGACCGAAGGTGAACTGGCGCAGCCCCTTGAGGTCGGTCACTCTACTCACCGCCCCCTTTTGCTGCGGGCTGACAAAACAGATGCGGTAGCTGACGATCCCCAGATGGATGAGAAAACGGACATAGGCGAGCCCCAGATCCTCGCGGGTGCTGCTGTAGCTGTCCATCACAAAGAGGTTGGGATAGCTATCGAGCTGCATGCTGAGCCGCTCGCGCGCCTTGGTCATGGGCGGCGCAGGTTCCAGCAGATAGTCGCCAAACTGGTCGCGGGTCTTGTCGAGGGCGAGCCGCAGCAGCTCCCGATCATAAGTGGTACGCGGATCCCGCTCGCTCTCCGGGCTGATATAGGTAAACCGGGTGGCAGCCTGTCCGGTCAACGACAACATGCAGAACAGAGCGGTGGCCAGCAGATGCAGGGGTGACATAAACCGCGCCTTGGCTGAAGGGGTACTTTCAGTGTAGCCCCTGAGCGTGGCTGCTCGGCCCTGCCACCACCCCACGCTCTCCTCCAGTCGCATCCATCAGCCTACTCCCCCACCGGAGGCGTGCTTCTTAGCGCTGTGGCATAACGCTGATAGGCAGCAGAGTCGCGCACCTGCTCGATAGCATCCCACACCTGCCGGCTTTGTCGGGGATGGGCCTGATAGAAGCGGTGAGAGAAGACCAGATAGTAGGGCTTCTCCACCAGCACCGGCGACAGCCGCTCGATGCGAGTCTGCAACGCGGGATGGGCCGCCAGAATACTGTCGGCCACCTCGGTCTGGATGGCGGTCGCCTGCGCCCGATCCATCACCAGCTTTTTCAACATGATCAGCGGGTCACGGCTGGAGTCATCCACCTCGGCTCCCGCAGCCTGCAACAAGTCGACGATGGAAAATCCTGACTGGGCCGCAACCACGCCATTGGCCCTGAGGGTGGTGCCATCCCACTGGCTCTTGCCCCCCTTGAGCTGGTAGAGACTGTAGCTCTCGGTCAGCAGCCGCTTGGCAGGGTCGGGTTTGCCCTCACGCATGGGATAGACCCCCACCTTGGTCGCCCGCTCGACGCTGTAACTCATCTTGATGGCCGCATCCATCTGGCCACTGCTCACCCGAGAGAGGCAGCGCTTCCACGGTAGCGGCGTCAGCACGATCTCGGCATCAAGAGCGGTAGCAACCGCCTTGAGGTGATATTGCACAACCCCCTCCCCCGATTGCAGCAGCCAGGGGTAGGAGTCACTGTTTTCAAAGCAGGTACGCAGCGTAAAGGCTGGGGTCGCACTGCCGGTGGCGGGCAGCAGCAACGCAATAAAGAGCAGATAGCGGGCAAATGCGCGCATGGGCCATATCCTTGGCGGCAATTATTCCATCTCCACTATATCAGCCAGGAGTGAGCCAACAAGGATACATCCGGGCCACCACAGGCCCGGAGAGCAGGTTCACACCGTGCCCGGCACTACTCTTCGCCGATGGGAGCGGCGATCCACTTCATCAGCGTCAGCATATCCTGCGGCGCCACCCCCACCGAGAGACCGCGCTTGCCGCCGCTCACCAGGATCTCGTCAAACTGCAGCGCCGACTCGTCGAGCACAGTGGGCAGCAGTTTCTTCTGCGCCAGCGGGCTGATGCCACCCACCTTGTAACCGGTCAGCTTCTCCGCTTCCGCCGGTTTCATCATCTCCACCTTCTTGAGGCCGGTCGCCTTGGCCAGCTGCTTCAGACTGCACATGCCGGATGAGGGAACGATAGCCACCACCGCCTGTTTGTCGTGGTGGGCGATCAGGGTCTTGAATACCTGTGCCTCCGGCAGCCCGAGCTGGGTCGCGGCATGCTTGCCGAAATCGTCGTGGGCTTCGCACTCGTAGGGGTAGAGCTTGTGGGGGATCTTGAGCTTCTTCAGCAGGTTGATGGCAGGAGTCATGATGGTTGCCTTGAATCGAATCGCATAAAAACAAGGCCAAACAGTCTGCTCCTTACACTTGGGTGATGCAAGTCGCACTCGAACGTTGATGTTCGGCAAGAGTTAGAGCAAGCCAATACTTTTAACAAACTGGTTAGGGGCAATTAGTCACATGGCAGGCCATTGCCCATTCAGCTCAATACACTCCTTACGAAACTTGCCCCATGGTTTGGGGTCTGTAACGCCATTTAGTTTCAAGCCCATATTGATCAATAGACTCCGGAAAATCCGGAGCTGGCGCAAAATATTGAACTCAGCCCGCTCATGTGTGAGATGAGTAGACGCAACCAATTGAGAAATCGAGTCATCAACTGCTGAACCATACTCATGACGGAAATCATCCAAGGTAGCATCGAACGTTGATTCTCTGAGCTCTTTTAGGATGGAGGGAGACATAGTGGAATAGTCTTGAGCTTTAGTAATCAAGCCATCACAGACCGTGTTGATATCCGTTGTATTAGCCCATGATGCGGAAGAAACGAGCAGGAAAAGTAAATAGAGTTGGCGCATGAATAGATGTCCACCATAAAGGCAGAAATAATGCTGCAATCAACAAATTTTGAAAAGGGCGCCTTGTCGGCGCCCTTTGGCTTGATGGATATTGCTGAAGCCTGCTGGCTTGGGCTGGCTATCAACCGGTGTTGCGCATCCCTGCGGCAATACCGGCGATGGTGACCATCAGCGCCTTGTCCAGCTCGGGGTGAAGGGTCTCCGGATGGTTGCGGGAGCGGTTGAGCAGCTCGGCCTGCAGCACGTTGAGCGGGTCTGTGTAGGGGTTGCGCAGCTTGATGGACTCCTTGATCCAGGGCTGATCCTCCAGCAGATCCCCGCGCGGGCTCAGTTTCAGCACCACCTCGATGGATTCGGCGAGCTCCTGACGCAGCTGTTTGCCAAGGCCCCACAGCTCCTGCGGTACCAGACGGGTGTCGTAGTACTCGGCGAGCCAGACGTCCGCCTTGAGGAATACCATCTCCAGCATTTCGAGGCGAGTGCGGAAGAAGGGCCACTGGGCGCTCATCTCTTCCAGCACCGCCAGCTTGCCGCCGTCGATGGCCTGTTGCAGCGCCTTGTGGGCACCGAGCCAGGCCGGCAGCATCAGGCGGTTCTGGGTCCAGGCGAAGATCCACGGAATGGCGCGCAGGCTCTCGACGCCGCCGTTGGGCTTGCGCTTGGAGGGACGGGAGCCGAGCGGCAGCTTGCCGAGCTCCATCTCCGGGGTGGCGGCACGGAAGTAAGGGACGAAGTCCGGATGACCGCGCACAATGCTGCGGTAGTGCTCGCAGGAGTCGGCGGCCAGCTGTTCCATCACCTCGCGCCAGCACTCTTTCGGCTTGGGCGGCGGCAGCAGGTTCCCTTCCAGCACGGCGCTGGTGTAGAGCTCCAGACTCTTGATCGCCACTTTCGGCAGACCGAACTTGAAGCGGATCATCTCCCCCTGTTCGGTGGTACGCAGACCGCCGCGCAGGGATCCCGGCGGCTGGGAGAGGATGGCCTGATGGGCAGGCGCACCACCACGACCGACGGTACCGCCACGGCCATGGAACAGGGTGAGGCGGATGTTGTTGGCTTCGGCAAGTTCCACCAGGGATTCCATGGCGGCGTACTGGGCCCAGCCAGCGGCCATCATGCCCGCATCCTTGGCAGAGTCGGAGTAACCGATCATTACGTACTGACGGCCCTGAATGTAGCCGCGATACCAGTCCACCGAGAGCAGACGCTCCATCACGGCGGTGCCTGCCATCAGGTCATCCTGGGTTTCAAACAGCGGGGAGACCGGCATGCGGAACTTGCAGCCAGCCTCTTTGAGCAGCAGTTGCACCGACAGCACATCGGACGGCGCACCGGCCATGGAGATGATGTAGATGCCGAACGCATCGGGGTCGTGCTCGGCGATGACCTGACAGGTATCCAGCGTCTCGCGCACCTCGGCGCTCGGTTCCCAGTCGTGGGGAATGAGCGGGCGACGGGAGTTCAGTTCGTTGAGCAGGAAGGCCTGTTTGTCATCTTCGCTCCACTCGGCGTAGTCACCCAGACCCAGATAGCGGGTCAGCTCGGAGAAGACCAGCCCGTGACGCTCGCCATCCTGACGGATATCCAGCTTGACCAGATGGATGCCGAAACAGGCGACCTTGCGCAGCACATCCAGCAGCATGCCATCGGCGATGTTGCCCATGCCGCAGGCGTGCAATGAGTGGTAGCAGAGCTCCAGCGGCTCGCGCAGCTGGGCGGTGGTCTTGACCAGATCCTGACTCTCGCTCGCCTGGCCCTGCACCTTGGCGGTGAGGTGCTCCTTGGTTTCGCGCAGCGCTTCACGCAGCTCGCGCACCAGCGCACGGTAGGGCTCGGGGTGATCGCCAACGCGAGCGCGCACGGCGTCGGTACAGTCGGACATGGAGAGCTCGGAGGTGAGCTCCTTGATGTCTTTGTAGAACAGGCTCACCGCCATCCAGCGGCCCAGCTCCAGCACTTCGGCAGTCACCTTGGCGGTGACGAAGGGGTTGCCGTCACGGTCACCGCCCATCCAGGAGGTGAACTTGACCGGCGCGGCATCCAGCGGCAGCCGCACACCCAGATGGTGTTGCAGACGCTCGTCCAGATTGCGCATGAATTCGGGAATGGCGGGCCACAGGCTGTTCTCCACCACGGCGAAGCCCCACTTGGCCTCGTCGACCGGTGTCGGGCGCTGTTCGCGGATCTCGTTGGTGTGCCACGCCTGATTGATGAGCTGTTCGATGCGGTTGAGGATCTTGTCCCGCTCGCGGGGCAGCAGGTCGGAGAGCTCCAGCGCCTCGAGGCAGTCGTTGAGCTGCACGTGCTTGTGGATCAGGGTGCGGCGGGTCACCTCGGTAGGGTGAGCGGTCAGCACCAGATCGATATCCAGCTCGCGCACGGCCTGAATGATGGCCTCTTGCGACAGGTTGGAGGCTTTCAGCTTGTCGAACATCTGCTCCAGCGGATCCGGGGTGCAGACCTGCTCTTCACAGCGACGGGAGATGGTGTGGAACTGTTCCGCCACGTTGGCCAGATTGAGGAACTGGCTGAAGGCGCGGGCCACCGGCAGCAGTTCGTCATCGCTCAGGGTGCGCAGGGTATCGAGCAGACGTTCCCGGTCTGATTCATTGCCCTTGCGGGAGGACTTGGCCAATTGGCGAATGGTTTCGATCTTGTCGAGAAAGGCCTGACCCTGATGATCCTTGATGGATTTACCCAGCAGCTGACCCAGCATACCTACGTTGGCGCGTAGTGCGGCGTACTTTTCGTTCATTCCACATCCTTATCTTGTTGGTGCCTGACACCCATCCGGGGTGCTAGACGACCTCACTTATTGTTGTGCGATTACAACATATGCTCCGTCATCTTAGGGTGACAATCTACCCAGATTGTCTGCGCAAGGTCAAATAACAGGCCGATTCAGAACATGTATTTCCATCACCACTCCACAACCGGCTTGTTATGTAACTTACTTACAGTTTTTACGCCCCTTTCACCGCCGCCGCTACAGGCAAAAACGTCTGATCAGGTGCTGCAACACCGAGGTGGTCGGCTTGACGAAGGAGAGGTCGAGATACTCATCCGGCTGGTGCGCCTGGGTGATATGGCCGGGGCCCATCACTATGGTCTCGCAGCCAAGCTGCTGGATAAACGGCGCCTCGGTGCAGTAATTGACCGACTCGGCGGCGCGACCGCTCGCCTTCTCCGCTTCGCGCACCAGCACAGAGTCGTCGGCGCAGGCGTAGGCGGGAATAGGCTCGTGCAGATGTTGCAGATGCAGGCAGCCCGGCTGGTGGATCTCGATGGGTGACAGCGCCTCTTTGAGCATCCCCATCAACTCGTCCGGCCCCACCTGCGGAGTGGGTCGCAGGTCGATATGTAGCTCGCAGCAGCCGCAGATGCGGTTCGGGCTGTCGCCGCCCTGAATGTAACCCAGGTTCAGAGTCGGCTGCGGCACGGCAAAGCGGTGGTCGGCGTAGCGATCTTTCAGATCCTGCTGCAAGCGCAGCACCTGCCCCATCGCCTTGTGCATGATCTCCATGGCGTTGACGCCGTTGGCGGGATCCGAGCTGTGACCGCTCTTGCCAGTAATACGGATCGCCTCCGACATATGCCCCTTGTGGGCCACCACAGGCACCAGCCCGGTCGGCTCGCCAATCACGGCGTAGTCGGGTTTCAATTCGGCCGCCGCGGCGATGGCGCGGGCCCCCGCCATGGTGGTCTCTTCGTCGGCAGTGGCGAGAATGCGCAGCGGCTTGGTCAGCTTGGTGAGATCGATCTCTTTGAGCGCTTCCACTATGAAGGCGAAGAAGCCCTTCATATCGATGGTGCCGAGGCCATAGAGGCGATTGCCCTCTTCGGTCACTTTGAAGGGATCCTTGCTCCAACCCCCCTCATCGAACGGCACAGTATCTGTGTGACCTGCCAGCAGCAGACCGCCCTCTCCCTGACCGATCGTCGCCACCAGATTGAATTTGCCCGGCAGATCAGGAAGCGCCGTCACCTCGCACTGAAAACCGAGCTGACCGAACCAGTCGGCCAGCAGCCGGATCACCGCCTCGTTGCTCTGATCCCATTTGGGATCCGTGCTGCTGATAGAGGGAATCGCAATAATATTTTTATAAAGTGAAAAAAAATCCAGATTGGCCATCAGCTCCTCCTTGCGTCCCCGGAATGTTTCTGTTAGAAAATACAAATGCAAAGTGAGTGCATGAATATTCTGTAATTTTACCTGAATATCTGGCTCATCAACAAAGGCTTCTAGTTGTAAGGGAAAGTTAATGTTCTGTCACCTGATCTATAACCGACGACACACACCCGCCTGAATTGCCCCTCCGCACTTGTGCAAAGGGGCGATCGAACCCCCTTGTGCACTGCAGCGTCATGCTGTGAATCTCGAACTCTGACTTGGAATATTCAACATGCTTAACACCGTTATCGTCGGTGCCAGTGGCTACGCGGGAGCCGAACTGGCCGCACTGGTACAGAACCATCCACAACTCAAACTGTTCGGCCTCTATGTCTCCGCCGGCAGTCAGGATGCCCACAAGCGCTTCTCTTCCCTGCATCCCCAGTGGGTCGGAGCCCTCGATCAACCGCTGCTACCGCTGGACGACGACGGCATGACCCGGATCCTGACCCAGGCCGATCTGGTGCTGCTGGCCACCGCCCACGAGGTGAGCGCCGAGCTGGCGCCCAAGTTTCTTGCCAAGGGGCTGCCGGTATTCGATCTCTCCGGCGCCTTCCGGGTCAAGGATCAGGGCTTCTACGACAGCTTCTACGGCTTCACCCACGACAGCGAGCAGTGGCTGGTTCAGGCCGTCTATGGCCTGGCGGAGTGGAATGCCGATGCCATCGCTACCGCCCAGCTGATTGCGGTGCCGGGTTGCTACCCGACCGCATCGCTGTGCGCTCTCAAGCCGCTGCAGCAGGATGGTCTGATTGCCAAGGGGTGGCAGCCCATCATCAACGCCGTCTCCGGGGTTTCCGGCGCCGGTCGCAAGGCGGCCATCAACACCAGCTTCTGCGAAGTGAGCTTCAACCCTTACGGCACCTTCAATCACAGACACCAGCCGGAGATCAGCCATCACCTCGGCAAAGAGGTGCTGTTCCAGCCCCACCTTGGCAACTATGTGCGCGGCATTCTGGCCACCATCTATGTGCAGCTGGCGGATGGCGTCACCCCCACCCAGGTGGATCAGGCCTTCCTCAAGGCTTATGAAGGCAAGCCGCTGGTGCGCCTCACCGGCCAGATGCCCTCTATTCGCGGTGTGGCAAACACCCCTTACTGCGACATTGCATGGCAACAGCAGGGCAACATGCTGGTGGTGGTCTCTGCCATCGACAACCTGCTCAAGGGCGCTGCCTCGCAAGCCATGCAGTGCATAAATATCAAATTTGGATTTGAACCGGCCACCGGCCTGATTTAAGGACTTAGGAAGGATCTCGAACATGGACAAACAGACGTTGGTTATCAAGCTGGGCGGCGCCCTTATCGAGAACGACGAGGCGCTGACCGCCCTGTTCGCCACCCTCAAAACCTTTCTCGACGATCAGCACCGTCCGCTGGTGCTGGTGCACGGCGGTGGCTGTCTGGTGGATGACCTGCTCAAGGGGCTGGGTCTCACCTCCACCAAGAAGAATGGCCTGCGGGTGACCCCGTTCGAGCAGATCCCCTTTATTGCCGGGGCGCTGGCGGGCACAGCCAACAAGCAGATGATGGCCAAGGCGATCGCCACCGGCATTCCGGCTGTGGGGCTCTGTCTGGCAGATGGTGGCCTGTGTCAGGTGACCCAGCTCGACCCGGATCTCGGCGCGGTCGGCGAGTGCAAGCCGGGCAATCCGGCACTGGTGGCAGGCATCCTCGGTCAGGGCTTCCTGCCGGTGGTGAGCTCCATCGGCATCACAGCCGACGGGCAACTGATGAACGTCAACGCGGATCAGGCGGCCACCGCCATTGCCGAGGCGCTCGGTGCCGATCTGGTGATGCTCTCCGACGTGAGCGGCATCCTCGATGGTAAGGGCAAGCTGGTGCCCCAGCTCGACAAGCTGACCGCGCTGGATCTGATGGAGAAAGGGGTGATCACGGATGGCATGGCGGTCAAGGTAGAAGCAGCCCTGCACGCCGCCGAGACCCTCGGCAAGCCGGTCTGTGTCGCCAGCTGGCGCTACCCGGATCAGCTGCTCAAGCTGCTGGCGGGCGGTGCCGTCGGCACTCTGGTCAAGATTGCCGATGGCAATCAGGTAGCCCTCTAATCCTCACCGGAACAAGGAACATCCGATGCAACATCTTCTGAAAGACAGTGATCTGAACAAAGCCCAGATCGAAGCGCTGATTGCGCTGGGCAAGGCAGTGAAGGCCGACCCGAAGAAGTACAGCCAGGCGCTGGCCGGCAAGAGCGTGGTCACCCTGTTCGAGAAGCCCTCCCTGCGCACCCGGGTCACCTTCGACATCGGCATCGCTAAACTGGGCGGCCACAGCGTCTATCTGGATCAGCAGAACGGCGCGCTGGGCAAGCGGGAGTCGGTGAAGGATTTCGCCGCCAACCTGTCGCGCTGGTGTGATGCCATCGTCGCCCGGGTGTTCGATCACCAGACCCTGGTCGAGCTGGCGGAGCACGGCACAGTGCCGGTGGTGAACAGCCTGTGCAACCTCTACCACCCCTGTCAGGGGCTGGCCGACTTTATGACCATTGCCGAGCACTACGACGACCTGTCGAAGGTGAAGCTTGCCTACCTCGGTGATGGCAACAACGTCAGCCACTCTCTGCTGCTGCTGGGGGCGACCCTCGGCACCGACGTGACCCTGATCTGCCCGAAAGGCCACGGCCCGGATACCCAGATCTTCCTGCAGGCGCAGGCACTGGCGGCCAAGTCGGGGGCGACCATCCACATCAGCGATGACGTGGCAGATATCGAAGGGTTCGACGTGGCCTACACAGATACCTGGGTCTCCATGGGCGACAACACTCCGATGGAGCAGGTCAAAGACCTCTTTATGCCTTACCAGATCAACCAGGCCCTGCTCGACCGCACCGGCATTGCACATGTGCTGCACTGCCAGCCGGCCCACCGCGAGCTGGAGATCACCTCGCAGGTGATGGATGGCCCTGCCTCCCTCATCATGGACGAGGCAGAAAACCGGATGCATATCCAGAACGCCGTGTTGCTGACCCTTCTCGGCGGCAAGTAACGCGGCACTCAACCTGAATCACGACCCTTTATCGAATCATCATGGAGAGAAGTAAAATGAGCGGAATCAACAAGATCGTACTGGCTTACTCGGGTGGACTGGATACCTCGGCCATCATCCCCTGGCTGAAAGAGCACTATGACGCCGAAATCATCGCCTTCGTGGCCGACGTCGGTCAGGAGCGCGACGATCTGGAAGGGATCGAGCAAAAAGCCATCGCCTCCGGCGCCACCAAGTGCATCATCAAGGATCTGCGCGAAGAGTTCGTCAAAGAGTACGTCTACCCGACCCTGAAGACTGGCGCCGTCTATGAGGGCACCTATCTGCTGGGCACCTCCATGGCCCGTCCGGTGATCGCCAAAGCGATGGTCGAGGCCGCACTGGCGGAAGGGGCCGATGCCATCTCCCACGGTTGCACCGGCAAGGGCAACGATCAGGTGCGTTTCGAAGGTGCGGTCGCCGCGCTGGCGCCCCAGCTGAAAGTGATCGCCCCGTGGCGGATCTGGGACATGCGCTCCCGGGAAGATCTGCTCTCCTATCTGGAGACCCGCAACATCCCCTGCAAGGCGACTCTGAAGAAGATCTACAGCCGCGACGCCAACGCCTGGCACATCTCCACCGAGGGTGGCGAGCTGGAGAGCACCTGGAACGAGCCGTCCGAAGCGGTCTGGCAGTGGACCGTACCGGCCGAGCAGGCACCGGATCAGCCGGAGTACGTCAAGCTGACCGTGGCGCAGGGTGAAGTGGTGGCCGTTGACGACCAGCCGCTCAGCCCGCACCAGATCCTGATGACCCTGAACGAGCGTGCCGGCAAGCACGGCGTGGGCCGCATCGACATCACCGAAAACCGGATGGTGGGGATGAAATCCCGCGGCTGCTACGAGACCCCGGGCGGTACCGTGATGGTCGCCGCGCTGCGCGCGGTGGAAGAGCTGGTACTGGATCGCCCGACCCGCGCCTGGCGGGAGAAGCTGGGTGCCGAGTTCTCCCATCTGGTCTATGACGGTCGCTGGTTCACCCCGCTGTGCAAGGCGATCCTCGCCTCTGCCAACGCCATCGCCGAAGATCTCGACGGTGAAGTGGTGCTGAAGATGTACAAGGGTCAGGTCACTGCGGTGCAGAAGAAGTCGCCGAACAGCCTCTACTCCGAAGACTTCGCCACCTTCGGCGCCGACGAAGTGTATGACCAGAGCCATGCCGAAGGCTTTATCCGTCTCTACACCCTGGCCAGCCGGATCCGCGCCATGAAGGAGCAGCATCAGGCCATCGGTGGCGACCATACCCACGGCTAAGCAAGCGAGATAACCCGTTGATTCCGTTGAGGGGGCATGGCCCCCTCTTCTATAGGCCGAGGGCATGGCCCCTGAGCCATCATCGGCAGGTGTGACAAGAGCGGCAGCGCCCCGGCCGCTTCTGTGAGATAACAGACTCGCAGAAAAACAGGGCACGATTTCAAGCTCGGTGGCCAGGGCGCCGCCGACAACGCATTCAAGGAGAGCAGTATGGCACTTTGGGGTGGACGCTTCAGTCAGGGAGCCGATAGCCGGTTCAAGCAGTTCAACGATTCGCTGCGGTTCGATTACCGGCTGGCGGAGCAGGATATTCAGGGCTCCATGGCCTGGGCCAAAGCGCTGGTCAAGGTGGGCGTCTTGACCGCCGATGAGCAGGGCAAGTTACAACAGGCGATGGAGGTGCTGCTCGCCTCGGTGCAGCAGGATCCCCAGCAGATCCTGAGCTCGGATGCCGAAGATATCCACTCCTGGGTCGAGAGCCAGCTCATCGCCGCTGTCGGCGATCTTGGCAAGAAGCTGCACACCGGCCGCTCGCGCAACGATCAGGTCGCCACCGACTTGAAACTCTGGTGCAAGGCGCAGGGCGAGCTGCTGCTCGGCTCCATCACCGCCCTGCAGCAGGGGCTGGTCGCCTCCGCCCGTGCCAATCAGGCCGCTGTGCTGCCGGGTTACACCCACCTGCAGCGGGCCCAGCCGGTCACCTACGCCCATTGGGCGCTGGCTTATGTGGAGATGCTGGAGCGGGACTACTCCCGTCTGCAAGATGCCCTCAAACGGCTCGACACCAGCCCGCTTGGCTGCGGCGCGCTGGCGGGCACTGCCTATGCCATCGACCGCGAAGCCTTGGCACTCGACATGGGCTTTAGTGGCGCCACCCGCAACAGCCTGGATTCAGTGTCGGACAGGGATCACGTGGTGGAGCTGATGCACGTGGCGTCCCTCTCCATGACTCACCTGTCGCGCTTTGCCGAAGATCTCATCTTCTACAACACTGGCGAGGCGGGCTTTGTCGAGCTCTCCGATGCGGTGACCTCAGGCTCCTCACTGATGCCGCAGAAGAAAAACCCCGATGCGCTGGAGCTTATTCGCGGCAAGACCGGCAGGGTGGTCGGCGCCCAGATGGGCATGCTGATGAGCCTCAAGGCGCTGCCGCTGGCCTACAACAAGGACATGCAGGAAGACAAAGAGGGACTGTTCGATGCCCTCGACACCTGGCACGACTGCCTCGATATGGCGGCGCTGGTGCTGAACGACCTGAAAGTGAATGGCGAGCGCACCATGGCGGCGGCCCAAGGCGGCTACGCCAACGCCACCGAGCTGGCGGACTATCTGGTAGCCAAGGGCATTCCGTTCCGTGAAGCGCACCATATCGTCGGCGAAACCGTGGTCTTCGCCATCAGCGTGGGCCGCCCGCTGGAGGAGCTCTCCATCGGCGAGTTCCAGCGCTTCAGCCCGGTGATCGAGTTCGACGTCTACCCCAATCTGGAACTGGAAGCGACCCTCGCCAAGCGGGTCGCCAAAGGCGGCGTCGCCCGAGAGCAGGTTGAGGCAGCCCTGACCGCAGCCGAAACCTGGCTGGCAAAAAGGACGGGTTAAACCAACCTGCTTGTCATTCGAACTAGAAAGCAAAACGGCAAGCTAGGTTGCCGTTTTTTATTGCCTGCCACCGTTCACTCGCTGGCATTAAGCAGTTTGCCAACCCCATCGCCCTTGCCATTGGGCAGGGTCTGTTTAAAGGCAGCGAGCAGCTGGTCGAGGTTGAGATTGCTGGCACCAAGGGTGCCCTTGAGGGTATCGAGTTCACTTTGCAGCGCATCGAGGCGGGTACTCTGGGTGCCGCTCGCCAGCTGGTTGCGGGCGCTATCGATGGCGGCAGGGAGGGATTGGCCGCCATTCTCCTGCCCCAGAGTCTGCATCAGCTCACTCATAAAGTGGTTGATGGCAGCGCGGTTCTGCTCGCTGTCGGCATCCTTGACCCCCAGCCGCTGGAACAGGCTCTGGACGGTCGGGGCAAGGCGATCTTCCTGCACGGTTTGCAGCACAGGCTCAGGTTTGGCACTGCTGCCGAGCAGCTGACTGCCCAGCTTGAGGGCGATCGAGGCAAGGGGAAGCAGGCTGCTGATCATGATAACTCTCCGCGACAACGACCCTTGATGGTGTTGCCAAGAGGTCTGCATAAGCGGGGCCAGCACGATGATAAAACGCACCGCACCGGCTAATCCCTTGAATGGCTGATCTATTTATTCAACCAGCACGCAGGAGATGGCCGAGCGCAAAGGGGGGTCAGGCGGCCAGTAGCTGCCGCCACGGGCGGTAGTGGCAATATGGTGGCAAAGCGTTTTGCCGCCCACCCGAGCCGCGCCCCCTTCCTTTCACACCCTGCTCGCCAACTCTTTAAGCCACTTGCGCAGCCGCCCGTTAGCGTTGAGATAGGGGGAGGCGCTATTGAACTGGATCATCCGCCCGAGCGTCCACTTCTCATACCAGAGGCAGCCATACAGCTGCTGGTCGCTGCGCGCCTCCACCAGTTCGATGATGTGCCCTCTGGCGGCAGCCAACCGCTGTAACAACGCCGGATAGCTGAGCCCCTCGTAATCCCGATAGAACTTTTGGGCCAGCCTGCCCAGCTCGTTCCACTTAAAACCGGTTTCGGGAAAATCCACTGGCAGACCTGCCGCACCCCGCTCGATCCACTTGATCAGCAGTTCGTTCCAGCCGATAAGGTAGGCCAGCAGATTGACAACGCTCATCGTGGTTCCCTTGCTGTGCCCTGCCAGGGTCGGCTCCCGCACCCGGCTCTCGGGGACGGCCTGCAACGCCTTGAACAACTTGCTGAAATTGGTATCGAGCGCGAGTAGCAGCTCGGCCTTGTTTTGCGGGATCCCCATTGCTCTCCCCTTTTCAGGTTTACTTGCGGTGCAGCCGAGACGATTGCCGCAACCCCGGCAGCACGTTACGCTAGCCCTCTTCCATCCTGTGCAGCTCATCCAGTGCAGGCCAACCATCACGGCAAGATCGGCAATGAATCAACTAATCAGCTATATCAGGGCCATTCATCGACAGGAGAGCCCCGTCACTCTCACCCGCCAAGAGAGTGAACACTATAGCGAGCATGATGAGAGCGGCACTGTGATCCAGCACCAGATAACCACCAGCTGGTTTGCCAATAGGGTCGTCATCCGCCAGCAAACCGAACAGGACGAAGCGCCATCGCAGCAGCTTTGTGCCGAGTGCTGGATCAGCTATCGATTCATCGCCAGCCCCATCCCCATCACTCCAGCCAGCAAGCTGTTTCACAACCACTGCCAGGAGCGATTCTGGTTGAAGGTGCAGGGCATCACGCCGCAAAGGTGATTGGTGCGCCCGTGAGCAGGGCGCGGCAGGGGGAAACGCAAAGAGGCTCCGAAGAGCCTCTTTTTGTTTCCGTGTCTGAACCCGACTCAGCCCAGCAGTAGATAGAGCTGATGCGCCGCCACACCGGCGCACAGGCCGCCGATGGTGTGGGCGACGATGGCGCGGGAGGTGAGGTGGCGATAGCCGAGGGCATCGAGCATGGCGGTGTGGGTGCTCAGGAAACCGCTCCAGCACATCCCCATGGCGGTAAACACCGCGACCTCGTTACCAGTGATCCACCCCTTGGCGATAAAAGGGGGCACCAGCGACATGGCGGCACCGACAGCACCGAGCGAGGTGGCCGGGAAAGCGACCAGCTCCGGCTGCTGGAAACCGAACAGCAGGTCAAACAGCCAGCTCACCTTGGCGGCCAGCACCGGCAGCAGGGCAACCCCCTGAAACGCTTCGCCGGTATAGCCCTTGTCGCCGGGGCCGAAGGTGAGCAGCATCACGAAGGTACTGATTATCAGCACCCCGGGGATCACCGCCATCCCCAGCTCCACGCCAGATTTACCGCCATCGAGCAGAGAGTTGAGGATCCGCAGCCAACCGGGAGCCACCTCTTTGGTCACCCCTACCTTGCGGCCGTCGGACGATACAGCGTCATCGTTCAGCACTTCCCCCACCAAAGGGCGGATCATCCGCTGCATCAGTCGGGTAGAGACCACCGAGCCCACCAGAGCACCGAGCAGCCCGATCAGCGCCGCGCTGGCGGTGGATTCACCGCTCGGCAGTTGCAGGGTGGCCATAAAGGTGACCACGATCAGCCCCATGCCGAAGGCGGTGCCGAAGTTGGTGAGCGACACCAGTTGCCACGGAGTGAAGCCTTTGCGAAAGCGGCTGTCCTTGGCGAGGCTGATCACCGCCGGGTTGTCGGAGAAGAAGGTCATCAGCGCCGCCAGGGCGGTGCGACCGGGCAGGCGAAACACCGGCTTCATCAGAGGGGCCAGCAGCACCTCCAGCAGGCGGATCACCCCGAACTCGCTCAAGAGCTGGCTCAGGGCACCGGAGAGTACCGTGATCCCCATGATAAAGAGCACGGTATTGAGCAGCAGCTGGTGGGCGGTATTGAACAGGGTGTTGACCATGGCAGAGAGGCCCATCTGGCTGCCAAGGTAACCGAACAGGCTGCCGAGAATAAGCAGCACCAGCACGGGTTCCATCCAGTTTCGAATGGCGGCAAGTCGCCCCTTTGACTCTATAACTACATGATTTTCCATATCTATCCTGCGGTTCATCTGTGCGTGTGTGGTTGTTTTTATGGTTAAAAAATGGCTGCGCCAAATAGAAAAAAGCCCTTGTCTTGCGACAAGGGCTTTTTGAATTGGCTCCTCCTACTGGACTTGAACCAGTGACATACGGATTAACAGTCCGCCGTTCTACCGACTGAACTAAGGAGGAATTGTAATTGGTGCCCAGAGACGGAATCGAACCGCCGACACGGGGATTTTCAATCCCCTGCTCTACCGACTGAGCTATCTGGGCAAATGGTGCCGGCTACCGGAATCGAACTGGTGACCTACTGATTACAAGTCAGTTGCTCTACCTACTGAGCTAAGCCGGCACACTTTAAACCATTGTGCATGAACAAATTTTTTATTTCATTGCACCAAAATTGGTGCCCAGAGACGGAATCGAACCGCCGACACGGGGATTTTCAATCCCCTGCTCTACCGACTGAGCTATCTGGGCGTGGGCGCTATTAAACGGATTTTAAGGCGGATGGTCAACGGGAAATTTCACTTTTTGTCTCGTTCGTCTCTTTTTTGCGCAACATCGTCCATTTCTGCCACTTCTTCGGCACAGGCCGCGCCTTTTCGCCCCCAGACTCTGGGTTCCTCCCCCTTGAGCAGGCGGGAGATGTTCTCGTGATGGCGGATCAGGATGAGGCAGGAGAGCAGGGAGACTGGCAGGGTATATTCGGGTTTGAGCAGGTAGGTAAAGAGCGGCGTCAGCAGCACGGTAATGATGGAGGCCAGCGAGGAGTAGCCGCTCACCAGCAGCGCCAGCAGCCAGGTGCCAATCACGGCGCCCCCCATGGTAAAGCCGATGGGCATCATGGTTCCCAGCGCCGTGGCGACTCCTTTGCCACCACGAAAATGAAAGAAGATGGGGTACATATGGCCGAGGCAGGCGGCGACCCCGATAAAGCCGAGGTAGACGGGTTTGATCTGCAGATACCAGGCGAGATAGACGGGCACAGTGCCCTTGAGCACATCGAGCAACAGCACCACCAGCGCCGCCATCCGGCCACCGAGGCGCAGCACATTGGTTGCCCCCGGATTGTGGGAGCCATGATCCCGCGGGTCGGGCAGACCTGTGCAGCGGGAGACCAGCACAGCACTGGATAGTGAACCACCCAGGTAGGCCAGAATAATCATCAAAATCGTCAGGGCCGTCATCTTGGTCGTTTTTACCACGATATGAATGGGGTATGATGCGGGCCACATACGCTGGCATGGGCCCATGCCCACCCAGAGCGCCTCGGCAAGCCTGTTGCCCGGCCAGCATCCCTGCGCTGTCATCACAGCCCATCAAGAGTAAAGAAGAAGTACAGTCATGGACAAGGTGTTTATTCGCGGACTCGAAGTTTTGACCACCATAGGTGTATATGAGTGGGAGAAGGGCATTCGCCAAAAGCTCCGTTTTGACCTCGAGATGGGGTTCGACAACCGCCCCGCGGCAGCAACCGACGACATCAATCTGGCACTGGATTATGCCGACCTCTCCAACAAGATTTGCGAGCATGTCACCGGCAAAGTCGTTGAGCTGGTCGAGACCATGGCCGAGCAGGTTGCCATGCTGGTGCTCGCCGACGAGCGGGTACAGTGGGTCAAGGTGACCCTCACCAAGCCGGGCGCCGTGCCCAATGCCGCCGGGGTCGGCGTCGAAATCCTGCGCCATCGCACACCAACTGCGAGCAGCAACTGATGACCACCATCTATATCAGCCTGGGCTCCAACATCGAGCGAGAGCGCCATATTCGCGCCGGGCTCGATGCCCTGCACGCCGAGTTTGGCGAGCTGCGGGTCTCCCGGGTATTCGAGAGCGAGGCGGTCGGCTTCAACGGCCGCCCCTTCTACAACCTGGTGGCGGCTGCCGAGACCGATCTGCCGCTGACCACCGTCTGCCAGCGACTGCGGGCCATGGAGTTCGCCCACGGCCGCGAGCCGGATGCCAAGAAGTTCGCCCCGCGCACCCTGGATCTCGACCTGCTGCTCTATGGCGATCTGGTCTGCGACACCCCGCTGGTGCTGCCGCGCGGTGAAGTGCTCACCAACGCCTTCGTGCTCTGGCCGCTGGCCGAGCTGGCCCCCAAACTGCGCCACCCCGTCGATGGCCGCACCATGGGCGAGCTGTGGCAAGCCTATGACAAGGCCTCCCAGCAGCTGTGCCCCATTCCCTTTCACTGGGAAGCGTGCGAATTGCAGCATCACTGATCCGCAAGGGCGCCTCACGGCGCCCTTGTTGTTTGCACGGACAGGGTTGCTTATCACGGATAAGAAAGTGTCATTGGGCCTGACCCTGCGAGGCTGGCAGGATAGCGCCCACTACAGGAGAACCCCATGCCACTCGATACCATTCACCACTTCAACTGCCAGCTGCTGGCCGAACTGCCCCACCAGCGCTATGAGCATGAACCCATCCTCGACTACGCCACCGATGAAAAGGTCAAGGCCCGCCTCGGCTGGCAGGCGGAGTTCAGCAAGACCCTGTTTCTCAAGTTCAAGGATGGCCGCTTCGCCCTGCTGCTGACCCACAGGGACGGACGGCTCGACAACAAGGCGGTCAAGGCCGCACTCGGTGCCAAGCCCTCCATCTGCACCGCCGAAGAGATGCAGGCGGAGATCGGCTGCCTGCCGGGAGCGGTCTGCCCCTTCCTGCCCCGTGCCGATATTCCGCTACTGGTAGACCCACAACTGCTCAACCACACCGCCTTCACCTGGACTCCGGGCCACCCGGAGCAGACCTTTCTGCTGGCGACCGAGCATCTGGCCGAGGTACTGGCGCAGCTCCCCTGCGAGGTCAGCTATCTGCCCGCGCCGACGGCGTAGCCCCATCGCGCGCCAGCTGGGCGAAGATCAGCGCCGCCAGCATGGAGAGCAACCCGACACAGAGGTAGGTTAGGTGGAACCCGGCCAGCCACTGACCCTCGGCCACTAAGGTGCCCGCTGAGGTGCCCGCCGAGAAGAGCCCGAGCAGGCTGGCGGCAATCGCCACCCCCAAACTCATGGAGAGTTGCATCACTACCGAGAGCAGACCGTTGCCACTGCTGGCCAGGGTCGGGCTGAGATCTTGCAGCGTGAGAGTGTTCATGGCGGAGAACTGCAGCGAGTTGATGGCGCCGAAGATCGCCAGCCAGCCCAGCAAGACTCCGTAAGGGAGCTGATTGTCGATGAAATAGAAGCTGGCGATCATCGCCCCCAGTAGCAGGGTGTTGCCGATCAGGATGCGGCGATAGCCCACCTTCGGAATAAGCTTGTTCACCAGCGTCTTGGTCAGCATGGCGCCAATCACGGTGGGGATCATGGTCATCCCCGCCTTGCTCGGGGAGAAGCCGAGCCCCAGCTGCAGAAACAGCGGGGTGAGGAAGGGCATGGCGCCGCTGCCAAGGCGGGCAAACAGGTTGCCCCAGATGCCGATGGCAAAGGTGGCGGTCTTGAACAGACTCAGGCTAAAGAGCGGCTGCAGTGCATTGGCGGCATAGAGCCAGTAACTCGCCATCGCCGCCAAGCCGAAGATCAGTGCAAACAGCGCCCAACCGGTGGAGATGCTGTGCTCCCCCAGCCCTTGCAAGCCGACCGACACCAGCACCATGCCGACGCTGAACATCACAAAGCCCTGCCAGTCGAACCGGGCGGTCTGCTGCCGCAGCTCCGGCATAAAGTGCCAACTGGCGATAAAGCCGAGCAACCCCACCGGCAGGTTGATGAGAAATACCCAGTGCCAGCTCGCCACTTCCACCAGCCAGCCACCGAGCGCCGGCCCCATCAACGGGCCGAGCAGCCCCGGAATGGTAACAAACGACATCACCCGCAGCAGCTCGTGCTTGTCATAGACCCGCAGCACCGCCAACCGTCCCACCGGCATCAGCAGCGCACCGCCAATCCCCTGAAGCACCCGGGCGGCCACCAGCATGGAGAGCGAATTGGAGGCGGCGCAAGCCAGCGAACCGAGGGTAAAGAGCGAGATGGCAGCCAGATAGATGCGGCGGGTGCCGAACCTGTCAGCCAGCCAGCCGGAAGCCGGGATCAGCAACGCCACCGTCAACATGTAGGCAATGATCACCGACTGCATCTGCAGCGGGCTCTCTCCCAAGGTCTCGGCCATGCTGGGCAAGGCGGTGTTGAGAATGGTGCCATCCAGCGCCTGCATAAAGAAACCGACCGCCGCCAGCAGGGGCAGCCACTTGCGCTGGGCATCTGTCACTGTGTGGCTCATAGCCACCTCCATTATTTTTGCGGGGGAGCGGCGGCGGTCAGGAAGAGATCGACACAACTCAGGGTCCAGGCATCCTGCTCGGCAGCGCTCTGGGTCAACGGCAGACCCAGCTCACGGAGCATTCGCTCCTTGCCCTGCCACATCAGCAACAGCTGCAAGGCGGCCTGTTCGCTGTCTTGATGGCACAGCAGGCCTTGCTGCTTCTGCTGCTCCAGCCAGTTGGACAGCATCTTGGTCACATAGAGCGGGCCCGCCTCGAAAAAAAGGGTGGCCAGCTGGGCATCGTTGCAGCTGATGCAGGTGCGAAAGATATTGATGGCATCATCGCTCAGGATCAACTTGCGAAAGCTGCGACCAAAGGCAATCAGGCTCTCCCGTACGTTGTTGCCACGCAGCAACACCTCCGGCATCAGCTCGCTGCTGACGCACTTGCTGCCCACCGCTTCGGCAAACAGCGACTCCTTGTTGGCAAAATGGCTGTAGACCGTCTGCTTGGAAACGCCCGCTTCACTGGCCACCATGTCCATGCTGACCAGATGCAGACCGTGCTGACAGAAGAGCCGCCCGGCAGCATCGAGGATCGCAGCCCGCTTCTGCTGACTACGGGGTGAAATGTTCATTTTTCCTCCACAATCAAACTGGACAGTCTAGTTTCGAAAAACTAGACTCACCGGTGTGATTTGATGTTATGTCAACCAGAGGATGATGTCATGACACTTTGCTTAATCCTGCTGGCGCTGTTACTGAGTGGCTGCAGCCCGGTCACAGAGTCAGAAGAAACACCCGCCCTGACCCGGGTGATCGCCCAGCCGCTGCAAGCCAGCGATCACTACCCGGTGCTGCACCGCTTCAATGGCCGGGTGATCGCCCCCGAGCACAGCCAGATAGGCTTCGAGCTTGCAGGGCGGATTGCTACCCTGCACAAAGGACGCGGAGAGCCGGTAGCGGCCGGCGAGCTGCTCGCCACCCTGGATACCCGGCTGCTGGCAGTGGAAGCCAAAGAGCTGGCCGCCCGGGCCGCCCAGAACGAGGCCGAGCTGACCCTTGCCCGGCAGACGCTCGAACGACTCACCGCCCTGCGCCAGCAGCAGTTCAGCTCCCGTCAGGCGCTGGATGAACAGCAAGGCAAAGTCCGCATGCTGGAGGCAAGCGCCAACCAGCTGGCCGCCGCCCTCGAAGCCAACCGGGTCAAACAGGAGAAATCACAGCTGCGCGCCCCCTTCAACGGGATTGTGGTCAGCCGCGAGCAGGCATTGGGGGCCGTGGTGGCCGCAGGCCAGCCTCTCTTCTCCCTGACCCGCAACGGCCAGTGGGAGGCCGATATCGGCGTGCCGGTGAAACAGGCCGAGACCCTGATCGTCGGCCAACACTACCCCCTGCAAAGCGGGGAGCAATCAGTGGAGGCGCGCCTGCTTAATCTGGGGGTACAAGTGGACGGGCAGACCCATACCCGCACCGCCCGCTTCCAGCTGACCCGGGGCGGCGAACAACTGGCAGAGGGGCAACTGATCACCCTGTTGCATCAGACCCGCGAGCCCACCCGCGCCTACGAAGTGCCGCTCACCGCGCTGACCCAGGGGTTGCGCGGCAGCTGGACCCTCTATCTGCTCAACGACGAAACGCCACCCCGGGTGGTCAGTCGGGACGTCACTCTGCTGCAGCAAGATGGTGAGCGGGCCTGGATCAGTGGTGCCCTGAATGGACAAGAACAGCTGGTGACCGATGGCCTGCATAAACTGGTGCCGGGCCAGCAGGTCACCCTGACCACTAGCGTGGATCATCAGGCAGGCCATCCGGAGCCACAGTCATGATCCGCCCGTTTATCGAGAATGGCCGCCTGCTGCTGTTGACGGTCGCGCTGCTGCTGACAGCCGCCCTTGCGGCATTGCAGACCCTGCCCAGAACCGAAGATCCCCAGCTCACCAGCCGCTTTGCCAGCGTGGTTACCCACTTCCCCGGGGCCAGTGCCGAGCGGGTGGAGGCGCTGGTGAGCGAGCCCATCGAGAACCGGCTGCGGGCCCAGAGCGAGATCAAGCTGATCGAGTCGAGCTCTCGCCCCGGTCTCTCCATCATCAATCTGGAGCTCAAGGATGAGGTCAGCGATGTCGAGCCCGTCTGGTCCAGAGTCCGTGACCGGCTGGCAGATCTTGCCGCCGAACTGCCAGCCGGCGCCAGTGCCCCCAAGCTGGATGACGAGAAGGGCTACCCCTTCACCCGGCTGGTCAATGTGGTCTGGCGCGGGCCGGGCCAGCCGCAGCTGGATCGCCTCGCCCGCTACAGCGTCGAGCTGGAACGCCGGGCTCGCCAGCTGCCGGGTACCGAATACGTCGAGCGGGTCGGGGCACCGCAGGAGGAGATCGAGGTGCGATTCGATCCCCTCGCCCTCAGTGCCAGCGGCATGAGTGGCGAACAGCTTGCCCAGGCGCTGAGCGGTGCCGATGCCAAAGTGGCCGCCGGGGAGTTGCAGGGCAGCCACAATCGCTTTCAGGTGGAGATCCGTGGCGCCCTCGATACCCTGGAGCGGATCCGCCAGATCCCGCTGCGTACCGGCGAGCAGGGCCAGACCCTGCGCCTTGGCGATCTGGCCGAGGTAAGACGTACCCTGCACCAACCGGAGAGCCAGCTGGCCTTTGCCAATGGTGAACGGGCCGTGGTGGTCGGCCTGCGCATGGCACAGGATCACCGCATCGACCTCTGGTCGGCACAGGTCGATACCATGCTGGCCCAGCTGCAACAGGACTTGCCGGATAATATCGGCCTCGTCACCAGCTTCGATCAGCAGCGGTATACCGATCAGCGGCTCGACACCCTGCTCATCAACATTGTGCAGGGCTTCCTCATCATAGTGGCAGTGCTGCTGGTGACCTTGGGGGTCAAGGCCGCCATTATCGTGGCCCTGTCGCTGCCGCTTACCGTGGCGTTCTCTTTCGCCTGCATGAACCTGATCAATCTGCCCATTCACCAGATGTCGGTCACCGGTCTGGTGGTGGCGCTCGGGATCATGGTGGACAACGCCATCGTCATGGCGGATCGGGTGCAGTATCAGCGCCGCCACGGCATGGCCATGAGTGCCGCCGCACTGGAAGCCATCGGCCACCTCTGGCTGCCACTACTGGGCTCCACCCTCACCACCATGCTCGCCTTTATGCCGATCATTCTGATGCCGGGCCCGGCGGGCGAGTTTGTCGGCGGCATCGCCTGGGCGGTGATCTGCTCGCTGCTGGGATCCTACCTCATCGCCCACACCCTGGTGGCTGGCCTCGCAGCCCGCTGGATTGGCAGTGACCAAGGGGGACGCTGGTATCAGGATGGCTTGCACCTGCCCCGGGTGAGCGCACGTTTCCAGCAGAGCCTCGCCATGGCGCTGGCTCACCCCTGGCGAATCCTGCTGTTGGTCAGTCTGCTGCCCCTGCTCGGTTTCTGGGTGGCGGGCCGCCTCACCGAACAGTTCTTTCCCCCTGCCGACCGGGACATGATCCACATCGAGGCCAGCCTCTCCCCACAGGCGAGCCTGGCGCGCACCCGCGAGCTGGCACTGGGGATCTCCGCCGAGCTGGACAACCTCCCCGAGCTGGTTCGCCAGGACTGGGTGGTGGGCGACAACGCACCCAGCTTCTACTACAACCTGGTGCCCAGAAAACAGGGGCGGGCCGATTACGCCCAGGGGATGATCACCCTGCAGGATGCCGATGCTGCCGAGCGGCTCATTCCACAACTGCAGCAGCGGCTCGATGCAAAATTTCCCGAAGCGCAGATCCTGGTGCGCAAGCTGGAACAGGGGCCGCCCTTCAATGCCCCGGTCGAGCTGCGGATGTTTGGCCCCGACCTTGAACAACTACACCGTCTGGGAGAGGAGCTGCGCAGTCTGCTCGCCAATACCCCGGCCGTGGTGCAGACCCGCGCCACCTTGCAGGCAGGGGCACCCAAACTCTGGTTGCAGGTCGATGAGGAGGCCGCCCGACTGGCAGGCATGAGCCTGACAGATGTTGCCTCCCGGCTGGCGGGTGCACTGGATGGCAGGTTGGGCGGCACTGTGCTGGAAGGCACCGAGTCAATCCCGGTTCGGGTGCGACTGGCCGAGCCCTTGCGTCAGGATCCGGATGCGCTGCTCAATGTGCCGCTGTCGCTCACCGGCACCGGCCAGCAAGGGGCAGCCAATCTCACCTTGCGGGCGCTGGCCACTCCCGAGCTGCTGCCAAGCTGGGGGGAGATCAGCCGTCGGGATGGGGAGCGGGTCAATGTGCTGGAGGCCTATCTGGCGGTCGGCGTACTGCCGCAAACCGTGCTGGAGCAGGTCAAAGAGAGGCTGGCCGCCAAGGCGCTGGCGTTGCCGCCGGGCTATCGACTGGAGTTTGGCGGGGAAGCCGCCAAGCGGGATGAATCGGTGGGTAATCTGATGGCCCATGTCAGCCTGGTCGCCGTGCTGCTGGTGGCCGTGCTGGTGCTCAGCTTCAACTCGTTCCGGCTGGCAGGCATCGTCACCCTGGTGGCGATCCAGTCGGCGGGGCTCGGGCTGCTGTGGGTCTGGCTGCTGGGGTACCCCTTCGGGTTTACGGTGATCATCGCCCTGCTGGGGCTGATGGGGCTGGCCATCAACGCCGCCATCGTCATTCTGGCTGAGCTGAAGGCAGACCCGCTGGCACAGCAGGGCAATCTGCCGCAGATCCGCGATTTGGTGGCCGGTTGCAGCCGCCACATCGTCTCGACCACCATCACCACGGTGGGCGGCTTCATCCCGCTATTGCTGGGGGGCGGCGGCTTCTGGCCCCCCTTTGCCATCGCCATCGCCGGTGGCACAGCGCTGGCGACCCTGCTCTCGTTCTACTTTGTGCCGGTGGCCTTTGTGTTGTTCAACCGCCGCCGCCCTGACCCGGTACAGGAGAGCTGCAACGCGCAAGATCAGTTGTCGGGCTGACCCAGCATGGCTTTGAGCCGCTCTTCCAGAGTGGGCTCGGGGGCCTTGAGGGTCGCCATAAAGAGCTGCTCGATACCGGCCTTGTCCTGACTTTTCACGATAAACACCAGTCGGGACTGGGCCTTGCCCTCCGGCCACTCACCCAGTGCCTGCAGCGGATAGAGCTGGCCGTGGACGCCGTGGATCACCACCGGCTGGCTCTCCCCTTCCAGCTGCAAGATCCCCTTGAGGCGCAGCAGGGCATCGCCATATTGGGCCTGCACCGCATCGATGGCAGCCAGCAGGCGAGAGGGTTTGAGCGGCTCGCCGATACGCAAAGAGAAACTCTCGATGTTGCCGTGCTCGAAGTGGGTGGGCGCAGCTGTGCCCACCTTGGCGGCGAACGGTTGCATCTTCGGCTGCATCGGTGACGCCAGCCCCTGCTTGGGGGATTCGGTGCGCAGCCAGGCCAGCAGCTGGCGCACATCGCGCCCCGCCGCTTCGTTGTAGGCGCCGAGCTTCTCCAGCACCGCTGGCGACAGTTCGCCATTGGTCACCTGCTGGATCGGGGCCGCTGGATTGAGGGCCGCCAATTGGGCTTCGACCCGCGCCAGCTGCTCGTCCTCCACCAGATCCCCCTTGCTCACCACCAGCAGATCCGCCAGCGCCACCTGTTTCACCGCTTCATATTGAGCCGCCAACTGCTGCTCGATATGGCCGGCATCCACCACGGTGACAGTGCCATCGAAGCGGTAGCGCTGGGCGATAAAGCCCTCTTCGCGCAGGGTAAATAGCACGGGGGCCGGATCTGCCAGACCGGTGGTCTCGATAATCAGCCGCTTGAACGGTTTGATCTTGCGCTGGATGGCCTTCATAAAGAGCCCCTGCAGCGCCTCCACCAGAGAGCCCTGCACCGAGCAGCAGATGCAGCCGGAATCGAGCAGCATCA
Organism: Aeromonas sp. s7(2024); assembly: GCF_040907825.1. Lineage (NCBI taxonomy): Bacteria > Pseudomonadati > Pseudomonadota > Gammaproteobacteria > Aeromonadales > Aeromonadaceae > Aeromonas > Aeromonas sp. s7(2024). The sequence goes on along the minus strand of NZ_JBFOCM010000037.1, from coordinate 215,092 downwards.
CCTGCTCATCCACCTGTTGCACCAGATGGTGATCCAGCCCCACCGAGCCGAACTCGTTGATCAGCACGGCGCACTCACCGAGCTCCGGCTGCTTGACCCAGTGGTTGAGCAAGGTGGTCTTGCCGCTGCCGAGAAAGCCGGTCAGCAGGGTCACTGGGATACGGGTATCTTGCATATCGGTCATGTCAGATCCTTACCGGTTGGCAAACAGGTCGCTGAGCCAGCGGTTTTCAAAGCGGCCGTGGGGGTCGAGCTCAGCTTTCAACGCCACGAAGTCGTTCCAGCGCGGCAGCAGGGCCGGGAAATCGTAGAGATCCATCGCCAGATGCTTGCCGAAGTGGGGGATGCCGCCAAGGGGCGCCAGCAGTTGCTGCAGCTCGCGCATCTGCTCCATGGAGCCGTTGACGAAGGTGCCGTCCGCCGCCAGATAGACCAGAAAACCGATCCAGCAGACCGGCTGGCCGTAAGCAGCACTGAGCCAGGCCTCGGAAGGGCCAGTGCAGCGCAGGATAAATGGGTAGTGCAACACGCCGGGATTGGCCTGCTGCCACGCTTGCAGGGTCTCCAGCGCCTCGTTCATGCGATGCAGCGGCACCGCCACTTCGCAATTGATCTGGGGCGCTGGGATCCCTTTGCAGAGGATCTGGTAGACGTTGCCCACCAGATCGGAGGCATCCTTGAAGCGGCGCACCGTCTCGAAGTGCTCACCGGCCAGCGCCTCATCCTTGGTATCTTTCGCCATCTTCTGCAGGGTGGCATCTATGGTGGCGTTCATGCGGGCGTCGATATCGCCATCCAGCAGCAGCGGCTCGCTGCCACCGGCACGATAACGGGCAACCTCCTCCTCGGAGGCGGGATCCACCAGCCAGATGTGGCTCTCGCCGGTCCAGGCAAACCACCAGCTCTTCACAAAGCCGTGCTCGCGGTTGAGCCGTTCGTTGTGCTCCAGGAGGAAGGGGTAGTCGGTGGTGAACTTGGTGCAGCGCATAATGCGGTTGGACACGGTGCGCAGGGTGACGTCGAGCAGGATGCCGAGCATCCCCATCCCCATCACGAAGGCGCCGAAGCGCGGGTCACTGCGATCCACCCGGATGATGTCGCTATTGGCCAGCATCACGGTCAGGGCCTCCACCGCATCGCAGAGGGCAGACTGGTGCAGCCCCTGACCGTGGGTGCCGGTGCTGAGGGCGCCGCCCAGGGTCTGGATGCCGATAACGCCCGGGGATGCGGGCAGCATCCGCTCCATGGCGATCAGCTCGGCATAGACGGTATCGAGGGGCGTCCCCGCCTGATAGGTCACGGTATCGGCAGTTTTCGCCAGCTGGCCGCGCAGGTGGTGCAAGTCCACCAGCAGCGCCTGACTGCCCTCGGCATAGACGCTGTGGATGGGTTCGAAGGAGAGGCCGGAGCCGATAAGGCGCAGCTTGCGCTCGGGGTGTTCCCGCAGCAGCGCTTGCAGCTCGTCACGGGTTTTCGGGCGCCACACCTGATCCAGCGCTCCGAGGGGATTGGTTCTCGACCAGTTGAACAGCACCTCCCGATTACCGATCGCCTTGATGCTGTGAAATGCCTGGAACTGAACCGTCATACCGCGCCTCATCTTTTACTGACGTCAAAATGAGCGCCGATTCTACCGAAAAGTGAGCCACAAGGCATGGAAAACAAGCCCCTGCACTCGAGGGGGGATAGGGATATAGCACTCACCTACCCTGCCAGACGGGAGCGTAGCCGCCCGTCTGTCACCGATAGATCAGGTGGCGTTCGGGATGCCTCGCACCCCATCTGGCTGGCGGGTTTGTGCCTCTTCCGGCAGCAGCTCCTCGCAGAACTGGCGCAGCGGCATGGGGCGGGCAAACAGGTATCCCTGTAAATAATCGACCCCTTTGGCCCTGAGGTAGTCAGCCTGACGCTCGCTCTCCACCCCTTCCGCAACCAGCGCCAGACCCAGCCGAGTCGCCAGATCGATCACGTTGTCCACGATATGTTCCGAGAGCGACTCGGTACCGATGCGGGCGATAAAGGATTTGTCGATCTTGAGGTAATCCACATGAAACTGCTGCAGGTAAGCCAGGCTGGAGTGGCCGGTGCCAAAGTCGTCGATAGCAAGTTTGACCCCCATCTCGTCCAGCTGGCGGAACAGGGAGAGGGTCTGGGGATCTGACATCAACAGCTCCCGCTCGGTCAGCTCCAGCACCAGTACCACCTTGCCGGGGAGGAAATGCCCGAGGAAGGCGCGGCACTCGGCCAGCAGGGCAAAATCGTGGCAATGGGCGGCACTGATGTTGAAGCTGATATGAAACCCATCGGGCAACTGCTCCTGAGAGCGGTTCAACCGTGTCGCCACCTGCTTCATGATATGGGTGGTCATGGGGACGATCAGTCCCGACTCCTCCGCTTGCGGAATAAAGAGATCGGGCCGGATCACTCCTTCATTGACATGTTCCCAGCGCATCAGCACCTCGGCGCCCATCATCTTGCCGTCGTGGCTGGCAATCAGCGGCTGCAGATAGGGAACAAACTCCCTGGCCCGCAGGGCTCGTCGCAACTCATCTGTTGGCGAGCCGGGCCGCCCCAGCACCCACCACACCAGCCAGGCCAGCAAAAGCGAGGAAACCGCCAGCCACGACAGCGCCACATGCCGCGCGGCCCACAGCGACTTCCAGTAGACCGGCATGGCATAACCGGCATGGATGGTGAAAGGATAATGGGATGAGGTGAGGGCCTGGCTGATCCCGCGATGGAGGGTGGGCGCCTCGCTCAGATAGCGGCCCGACTCATTGAGCCAGGCAGACCCCACCTGCAGATAGAGCGCACTGGATTTTCCGCTCATGGAGAGCATGAAGCTGAGCTGGGTACTGTCGATGGCGCTCAAGGCGGCATCCTTGCCCTGCTCGGTGCGCACTACCAGCAGCGGGTGATTTTGCCGCACCCGGTTGCCACTCATCAGCAGCAGCTTGCGGCCGGTGTAGATGGAGCCATCATCGGCATCATTGGCCTCACCAAACAGCGAGGTGCAATTGATGATGCCGTTTCGTACCAGATTGACCGAACGCAGGAAAGGCTCGATGGCGACCTTCTTGCGCAGCACCAGCAGGTTGTCGCGACAGGGAGCATTCACCAGAGGCAGCACGGAGCGATTGGCCTGCTCCGCATGATCCAGCATCGACTCCATCAGGGTTCTGGCCTTGTGGGCCGAGGCGCTAGATTCCGCTTTCAGCTCCTGCACATAATTGCTGTGGATGAGCCAAGATCCCACCAGCAGCGGCAGGGTAAAGACCAGCAAGGCACCGCCGAAGCGTAACCCGGTTCGGGAGAGATCGATCCTGAACAGAAACATAAAGAACCACGCCGCAATTCGTCAGGCCTGCCAACGCAAGCACCCAGTGAACAGATATCCACTTTCCCTCGATAACGATGCCTCATCATTACCGCACATAACCGAACAACATAACCCAAAGCGTTTATAAAACGAACCACCAAACAGGTGGTTGGATCTCTCTAGCAAGGATCGTGCAAACAATCTTCAAAAAAGACGGTGAATAACACACAAATAAATAATGCCGCGTAAATACGCGGCATTATTGGCTTCTTATCGCGCAAATCGCGCAAGAACTCCGTTAAACGGCTTGCTGCAGGATCACCGCATCGGCCTTCTTGGTGTAGGAGGCGATCTCGTTGAAGTTGAGGTAGCGGTAAGTGTCTCCCGCAGTGGCATCCAGCGCCTTGGCATACTGCAGGTACTCCGCCACAGTCGGGATCTTGCCGAGGATGGCGGCAACAGCGGCCAGCTCCGCAGAGGCCAGATAGACGTTGGCACCTTTACCCAGACGGTTCGGGAAGTTACGGGTGGAAGTGGAGACCACCGAGGCCCCTTCCGCTACCCGCGCCTGGTTGCCCATGCACAGGGAGCAGCCTGGGATCTCGATGCGGGCACCGACGCGACCAAAGATGCCGTAGTAGCCCTCTTCGGTCAGCTGATCCTTGTCCATCTTGGTGGGCGGCGCAATCCACATGCGGGTCGGCAGCTCGCCCTGATACTTCTCGAGCAGTTTGCCGGCGGCACGGAAGTGACCGATGTTGGTCATGCAGGAACCGATGAACACTTCGTCGATCTTGTCGCCAGCCACGTCGCTCAGCAGACGGGCATCGTCCGGATCGTTCGGCGCACACAGGATCGGCTCCTTGATGGTGGCCAGATCAATCTCGATGATCTCGGCATACTCGGCATCCTTGTCCGCTTCCATCAGGGTCGGGTTGGCCAGCCACTCTTCCATCCCCTTGATGCGACGGGTGATGGTGCGCGGGTCACCGTAACCTTCGGAGAGCATCCATTTCAGCATCACGATGTTGGACTTCAGGTACTCGATGATCGGCTCTTTATCCAACTTGATGGTGCAACCGGCAGCGGAACGCTCGGCGCTGGCATCGGCCAGTTCGAAGGCTTGTTCCACTTTCAGGGTCGGCAGGCCTTCGATCTCGAGGATACGGCCGGAGAAGATGTTCTTCTTGCCCGCTTTCTCGACGGTCAGCAGCCCTTTCTGGATGGCGGCGTAGGGGATGGCATGGACCAGGTCACGCAGGGTGATGCCCGGTTGCAGTTCACCCTTGAAGCGCACCAGCACGGACTCCGGCATGTCCAGTGGCATCACGCCAGTAGCGGCGGCGAAAGCCACCAGACCGGAGCCCGCCGGGAAGGAGATACCGATGGGGAAACGGGTGTGGGAGTCACCACCGGTACCCACGGTATCCGGCAGCAGCATGCGGTTCAGCCAGGAGTGGATGACGCCGTCCCCCGGACGCAAGCTCACACCGCCGCGGTTCATGATGAAGTCCGGCAGGGTGTGGTGGGTCTGTACGTCGATGGGCTTCGGATAGGCGGCAGTGTGGCAGAAGGACTGCATGGTCAGATCGGCGGAGAAGCCGAGGCAGGCCAGATCTTTGAGCTCGTCGCGGGTCATCGGGCCCGTGGTGTCCTGGGAGCCGACCGTGGTCATCTTGGGTTCGCAGTAGGTACCTGGGCGAATTCCCTTCACGCCGCACGCCTTGCCCACCATCTTCTGAGCCAGAGTGAAGCCTTTGCCGGTATCGGCCACCGGCTGCGGGCGACGGAATACGGTGGAGAACGGCAGCCCCAGCGCTTCGCGGGCCTTGTCGGTCAGGCCGCGGCCGATGATCAGCGGAATACGGCCACCGGCGCGTACTTCGTCGATCAGTACGTCGGTTTTCAGTTCAAACTGCGCCAGCACCTGTTCGGTGCCGTGTTTGCAGATCTTGCCGGCATAGGGGTAGATGTCGATCACATCGCCCATTTCCAGCTTGGAGACATCCACTTCGATGGGCAGGGCGCCGGCATCTTCCATGGTGTTGAAGAAGATCGGGGCAATCTTGCCACCCAGACAGACACCGCCAGCGCGCTTGTTCGGCACGAACGGAATGTCGTCGCCCATAAACCAGAGCACCGAGTTGGTGGCAGATTTGCGGGAAGAGCCGGTACCGACCACGTCACCCACATAGGCCAGCGGGAAGCCCTTCTCTTTCAGGGCATCGATGGTCTTGATGGGGCCGACGGCGCCATCCTTGTCCGGGGTAATGCCGGGACGGGTGTTCTTCAGCATCGCCAGCGCGTGCAGCGGAATATCCGGGCGGGACCAAGCGTCCGGTGCCGGAGAGAGGTCGTCGGTGTTGGTTTCGCCGGTCACCTTGAACACGGTGACGGTGATCTTCTCGGCCAGCTCCGGGCGGGAGAGGAACCACTCGGCATCAGCCCAGGATTGCATCACCTGTTTGGCGTGGACATTGCCCGCCTTGGCCTTCTCCTCCACGTCGTGGAAGGAGTCGAACATCAGCAGGGTGTGGGAGAGCCCCTTGGCGGCAAGCGGCGCCAGAGTGGCGTGATCCAGCAGGTCGATCAGCGGCTGAATGTTGTAACCACCCTGCATGGTGCCCAGCAGCTCGACAGCTTCGGCGGCAGTCAGGATGGGAGAGTGGGCTTCGCCTTTGGCGACGGCGGTGAGGAAACCGGCTTTGACATAGGCCGCTTCATCAACACCGGGGGGAATACGGGAGGACAACAGCTCTTTCAGAAAGTCTTCTTCGCCAGCGGGCGGGTTCTTGAGCAGCTCAACCAGGGCGGCGACCTGCTCTGCATCCAGAGGTTTGGCAACCACGCCCTCGGCGGCACGTTCTGCGACGTGTTTACGGTATGTTTCAAGCACGACTAATTCCTCTTTGGTCTTTTTTTGGGGTTCGCCCACGCTCGCGGCGATCGTCCTTGCGGGACACCCCGTAGGGTGCTCCCCACTATATAAGTTTTAACGACTAATTAAAATCCAAACCCTGTTTACTTATTCACCACAAAATCGTAACCAATTAAACAGGCTGGTATTTTTTGAAAATTAATTGAACGCCCTCAACCAGAGTTAACAAATTGGCATCATTTCAGCATTATTCGAACGTACTGCCCAATTGCAGATAGAAGACGTCATTGCCCCCCTCCGCCATGCCGTAGCCGAGGAACACAGGGCCGAGGAAGCTCTCCACCCCGACATAAACCGACCCGGCGGTAAACGAGCTCTCCAGACTGATATCCTCACCCTTGTTCCAGACCCCGCCCTGCTCCAGAGATCCACCCAGATAGAGCGGCATCTTGAGGGCACCGAAGTCATTGTCTGCCACCCGATAGATGTAACGCAGGCCACCAAACAGGCTGTAGCGACCGCTCAGCTGGTAGCGCTGGAAACCGGAGAGGCGGAACAGCCCGCCCAGATCCTGAATATGCAGCGGCACCACCTCTTCACTGCCCGAGCCACCCCCTTCGAGGATCAAGTTGAGGCTGTGCCTGTCCCATGACCAGGGCTTGATCATCGAGAGCTGATAATTCCAGCCTTCACTGCGCCCATCTGCTGACTCAAGTCCATCCACACTGACATGGGAGTGGCCCAGTTTCATGTCCCATTTCACCCCCTGATAGGGGAAATAGAGGCTATCCAGATTGTCGTGTTCAAAGCGGACATAGGGGCCCCACGCCGTGGCATCCATCTCCAGCCCCTTGAAGTTCTTCACATCAATCGTGCCCAGTTGTCCCTCCAGCCCCATCGACAACCTGCTCCAGGGCTGGCGGTTCCAGCCCACCGCCAGATCGCCGCTGAAGAAGGAGTATTCGGAGTCGAGATAGCTTATCGAAACTATCTCGGGATCAGGATTGGGGAAAAACAGGCGGCGCAGGGTCTGGTCATAGGCCAGACTCGCCTCACCATAGAAGGTCTGGGAGGGTTCGAGCGGGGTATAGAAGTCGGTCTTGATATGTTTGGCCGTGCCCAGCGACGCCTCGGTCAGCCACTCGGCACCCCACTCGTTGACGTTGGTGAGGGTATAGGACATGCCGACGTTGTAGTTGGAGGTGTTCTCGAAGTCATCGGTGAAACCGAACTGGAAGTTGAGGTAGCCCGGCCCCCAGTTCTTCTCGCTGGCGTCCACCAGCAGCACGTTTTCCCCGTCACGCTCCTCCACCTCGTAGGTGATGCGATCGAAGGACTCCAGCGCGTAGAGGCGGCGAATGCCCGCTTCCAGACTCTCGTTGGTCTGCACCTTGTCCGGCCGCACTTTCAGCATGGCGCGCACCGTCTCGTCGGAGAGGCGCGACTTGTTGATGATCTCCACCTTGTCGATGAAGTAGGCGGGCTGACCGCTACGCTCGGCACGGCGGCTCAGCTTCTGGTTGCGATAGGCGTTGTACTGCGCCTTGGTGAGCGACAGCTTATCGAGTTGCAGCGACACCTTGTCAGCCGCTGTCTCACCGATCTTGATCCCCTCGGGCATCCGGGCAAAGTCGGCGATCCCCATATCGCCAAACTCGGGGGCGATCAGAATATCCTTCGGTCCCATCAGCGCCTTCTGCTTGTCGGTGCCCACCTGGGTCATGTAGGTGGTGAGCTGGTCGATCATCGCCAACCCTGACTTGAGGGACTCCCGGGTACGCAGCTTGGCACCGATATCCACCGCGATCACCACATCGGCCCCCATCGCCTTGGCGACATCCACCGGCATGTTGTTGACGCTGCCGCCATCCGCCAGGATGTGCCCCTCCCACTCCACCGGCTTGAGGGCGCCGGGAATGGACATAGAGGCCTGCATCGCCTTGGCCAGGCTGCCGTGATCCAGCACAAAGGGGGTGACCGTCTCCATGTCGGTCGCCATAGCGCGGTAGGGAATGGGGAGATCATCGAAGCTCGCCTGCACCGGCAGGTTGGAGGTGGCCCCCCGCAGCAGGCTGGCCATGGATTGGCCCTGGAAGAAACCGTCCGGCAGCTGGGTGGTGTCGCCATTCACCCCGATGTCGGTGCGCAGCTGATACTGCTCGTTCTGCTGCTTTTTGCGCAGCGACAGCTCGTCGCGGCCCACCTTGTCCTGATACCCCTTGTTCCAGTCGATGGCCAAAGTGGTGCGCTCTACCTCCTCGGCACTGAGCCCCATGGCGTACATCCCCGCCACATAAGAGCCCATGCTGGTGCCGACTATGATGTCGACCGGAATCCGTTTCTGCTCCAGCACCTTGAGGATGCCGATATGGGCAGAACCCTTGGCGCCGCCGCCGCTGAGCACTACCGCAATTTTTGGGCGATCCCCCTGTGCCGCCACAGCCAGCAGCGGCATCGCCGCCAGCATCACCAAAAGCAGACGGGTCCATCCCGCACCTAAGCTGCGCATCATATTTTCCATATTATTCAGAGGGTCAGTCACCAAGGATGGCCTCTACTATAAGGGGCCCGGCAGTTAGCGCAACCGTCAATCCGCATCCCGCCTGTGCAGCATGCCGATGGGGCAAGCCGCCGCCCCTGTGAGCGCAAACGTAATCCGCAAATAAAGGCATCCCCGGGCTCATGAGTGGCAGAGTACGGCCGCTAATATGAGCGTCGTCAATCTCAACCTTTTGAGCACCTTTATGCTGGCAACCCTCACTCTTAAACAGAAAATACTGGCCACGGTCACCCTGGCCGTGGTCGTCTCCTGCCTGCTGGTAGGCTACTTCAGCCAACGCTCGGCCCAGCAACTGATCGAAAACCGGATGTTCGAGCAGGAGCTCCCCAACCTGACCCAGCGGATCAGCAAGGAGATTGAACAGGATCTCCACGGCATCGCCCAGGCTGCCCGCCAACTGGCCACCGACCGCTTCATTCTCGACTGGGTGGATCGGGGCATGCCCAAAGAGCAGGAGCCAATCCTCATCAACCAGCTCAAGGATGTGGCCAATCAGTATGGACTGGTGACCGCCTCCTTCGCCGATCGCCAGACCGCTGCCTACTACAACCAGGATGGCTTTCTGCGCAACCTGACCCCCACGCAAGACGCCTGGTTCTATGACTACACCAAGAGCCAGAAGGAGATGACCCTCAGCATCTTCCGCGAGAGCAACGGCGAGGTGAAGCTGTTCGTCAACTTCCAGCAACTCAACGGGCGCGGGCTGGCAGGCTTTGCCAAATCCCTCGACACCATGGTGACCATGGTCTCCAACTTCCGGCTGGAAGAGAGCGGCATCGTCTTTATGGTCGATGGCAGCGGCAAGGTGAAGCTGCACCCCGAGGCTAATCGCATCGAGCGTGACACACTTGGCAACATTGCCAGCGGTGATACCGGCAGCCTGCTGGCCAAACGCCCCTTTGCCGTCATCAACGCCGCAGTCAATGGCGAGCCCATGGTACTGGCCAGCAGCTATATCCCGCTGCTCGACTGGTATCTGGTGGCCCAGGTGCCGCAAGCCGAGATCTATGCCGAGCTGGATCAGACCCGCAACGAGATCCTGATGATCTCGCTGGTGATTGCGCTGGCCATGGGGCTGATGGGGATGCTGTTGGCAGGCTCGGTCAGCCGCCCGCTCAACGAGTTGGCCCGCCTGTTCAAGGAGCTGGGCAGCGGCGATGGGGATCTTACCCAGCGCCTGAAAGTGGAAGGACGCGACGAGCTGAGTCAGGTCGCCACCGGCTTCAACAACTTCGTCGCTAAGATCCACGGCTCCATCGAGCAGGTGGCGGAGAACTCCCGCCAGCTCGCGGCCACCGCCAACGAGGTGGCCAACAAGGCGCAGCTGACCCAGCACAACTGTACTGCCCAGCGTGACCGTACTGTGCAGGTGGCCACCGCCATCCACGAAATGGGGGCCACGGTGAGCGAGATCGCCGGTAACGCTTCGCTGGCAGCCGAAGTAGCCAGACAGGCCAACGATCAGGCCGATGCAGGGGCAGTAGTGGTAGCGCAGGCGCGCCACGGCATCGTCGACCTCTCCGGCGAGATTGAGCAGGTGGCTGGGGTCATCGAGTCGCTGGCGAGCCAGACCGACTCCATCGGCAGTATCCTCGAAACCATCCGCAGCATCTCGGAGCAGACCAACCTGCTGGCACTGAACGCCGCCATCGAGGCCGCTCGCGCCGGTGAACAGGGTCGAGGTTTCGCCGTGGTGGCAGATGAGGTGCGCAATCTGGCCAACCGCTCCGCCGCCTCGACCGCCGAGATCCAGGGGATGATCAACCGCTTGCAGGAGCAGAGTGCCCGCGCTGTCAGCGCCATGGCACAGGGGCGCGACCAGAGTCTGGAGGTGGTGAGCCAGGCCGATGAGGCCAACGCCGCCCTCGGCCAGATCACCGCCCACATCACCCAGATCAACGACATGAACATCCAGGTCGCCACCGCCACCGAGGAGCAGTCCAGCGTGGTCGGCGAGATCAACCGCAACGTGGAAGATATCAACCAGCTCACCATGGAGACCGCCGATATCGCCCACCAGCTGACCGAGTCGAGCCGCAGCCTGCAGCAGCTCTCCGGTCAGCTGGACAAGCTGGTTGGCAACTTCCGGCTCTGACCCCGACCTTGACCTGAGTCATCAACAACAGAGAGCGCCGTAGCGCTCTCTGTTGTTTTGGTGGCGGCTAATCCGGCATAGCCGTCAGCCCTTGCCATCCCGTTTGCGCTGATACATCAGCTCATCCGCGCGGGTGAGCAGCTCGGCCAGAGAGGCACAACCGCGCCCGTCATAGCAGACAATTCCGGTGCTGCAGGTCAGTGCATAACCGCAACCACTGTGCTGATTGTGCTCGGCCAACATGACATTGAAACGCTCATAAGCCAGTTGCGCCTGCGCCTCCACCACATTGGGCAGCAGGACGGCGAACTCATCGCCGCCCATGCGGGCAAACACGTCGGCGCCACGAAAAGCCTGCTTGAGCAGAGTGGCAAAGGCGATCAGGGCCCGATCCCCTTCTGAATGCCCCCACCTATCGTTGATCCCCTTGAAGCCATTGAGATCCAGATAGAGCAGTGCCAGTGGCATCTGCAAGCGACTGGCCAGCGAGAGGCTCTTCTCCGTCAGCATCACGAACCCGCGCCGATTGGAGATCAGGGTCAACTCATCAATGGTGGCCAGCTGCACTGCTTCTAGCTCGCGCACCACCATCGCAGCCAGATCCTTGAGCAGTCCCACATCCTCGTCGCTCAATTCCCGTGGCACCGTATCGATGATGCAGAGCGTCCCCAGTTTGCAACCGTTGGCGATCCGCAGTGGCTGTCCGGCATAGAAGCGGATGCCGGGCCCACCCACCACCAGCGGATTGTCGGCAAAGCGGGGATCCTGCGAAGCATCCGGCACTATAAAGGTCTCATTGCCCATGATGGCGTGACCACAAAACGAGATGTCCCGGGCGGTCTCACGGACCTCCAGACCAATACAGGATTTGAACCACTGGCGATCTTCATCCACCAGACTCACCAGCGCGATGGGGACATTGAACACCCGTCGGGCCATGCGGGTCAGCCGGTCAAACCGCTCCTCGGCCTCGGAATCCAGCAAAGATAGCCGCCGCAGGGTCTCCAACCGCAATGCCTCATCGGGTGGAATGGGTGCTTCTAGCATCGTGCCTCTCTCGTCAGTGCCAAAACCTATCTTTAGCATATTGGGCTTTGTCGAAGTCGGGGCAGCAAGGAGAAAACAAAAAGCCGCTCATTCGAGCGGCTTTTTAGACAAGCGGGGAAGAAAATTACTTTTTCTTCTTGGCCTTGGAGTTCGGCAGGTCGGTGATGGAGCCTTCGAACACTTCGGCAGCCAGACCCACGGACTCGTGCAGAGTCGGGTGAGCGTGGATGGTCAGCGCGATATCTTCGGCGTCCGCACCCATCTCGATGGCCAGACCGATTTCACCCAGCAGTTCACCACCGTTGGTACCGACGATGGCACCACCGATGACTCGGCCGCTCTCCTTGTCGAAGATCAGCTTGGTCATACCGTCGGAACAGTCGGACGCAATGGCGCGACCGGAAGCAGCCCACGGGAAGGTAGCGACTTCGAAGTTAAGGCCCTGTTGCTTGGCTTCCTTCTCGGTCAGACCAACCCATGCCATCTCTGGCTCGGTGTAGGCGATGGACGGGATCACTTTCGGGTCGAAGTAGTGCTTCTTGCCGGCGATAACTTCGGCGGCAACGTGACCTTCGTGAACACCTTTGTGTGCCAGCATCGGCTGGCCAACGATGTCACCGATGGCGTGGATGTGCGCCACGTTGGTACGCAGCTGCTTGTCCACCTCGATGAAACCGCGCTCGGTCACGGCAACGCCTGCCTTCTCGGCATCCAGCATCTTGCCGTTCGGCACACGACCTACGGCAACCAGCACGTTGTCGTAACGAACCGGCTCGGCCGGAGCGTGCTTGCCTTCATAGGAGACGTACAGGCCGTCTTCGCGAGCTTCAACTGCGGTGACCTTGGTCTCCAGCATGATGTTGAATTTCTTGGCGACGCGCTTGGTATAGATCTTGACGATGTCTTTGTCGGCAGCCGGAACCAGCTGGTCGGCAAATTCCACCACGTCGATCTCGGAACCCAGAGAGGAGTAAACGGTACCCATCTCCAGACCGATGATGCCGCCACCGATAACCAGCAGTTTGCCGGGAACGGTTTTCAGCTCCAGCGCATCGGTAGAGTCCCATACGCGGGGGTCATCGTGGGGGATGAACGGCAGCTTCACCGGACGGGAACCGGCCGCGATGATGGCGTTGTCGAAGGTCACGGTAGTCTTGCCGTCGGCACCTTCCACTTCGAGGGTGTTCGGGCCGGTAAATTTACCCAAGCCGTTAACAACCTGAACTTTACGCATCTTGGCCATGCCAGCCAGACCGCCGGTCAGCTGGTTGATAACCTTCTCTTTCCACAGACGGATCTTGTCGATGTCAGTCTGCGGTGCACCGAAGACGATGCCGTGCTCGGCCAGCGCCTTGGCTTCTTCAATCACTTTGGCAACGTGCAGCAGCGCCTTGGAGGGGATGCAGCCCACGTTCAGGCAGACGCCACCCAGGGTGGAGTAACGCTCGACGATAATAGTATCCAGACCCAGATCGGCTGCACGGAAAGCAGCGGAATAACCGGCAGGGCCAGCACCCAGTACTACGACCTGGGTTTTGATTTCTTTACTCATCATGACCTCTTTGTCGTTCTTATATCCCCGGACAGCGCAGTCTTATACCGAAACGGGTGGCTGCAGCCGTGAAAAAAACGGGGCAAGTTTACGATCATGTTAATGAAATGAGAAGTAAAAAGGGCAGGCTCTGGGCCCGCCCTCTCACTTACAGGACCAGTCGACGAATGTCGGACAGCACGCCGTTCATGGTGGTGATGAAGCGAGCCCCATCGGCACCATCGATCACGCGGTGGTCGTAGCTCAGAGCAAGCGGCAGCATCAGGCGCGGCGCAAACTCTTTACCGTTCCACTTCGGCTTCATCTCGGACTTGGAAACACCGAGGATGGCCACTTCCGGCGCGTTGACGATCGGGGTAAAGCTGGTACCGCCGATGCCACCCAGGCTGGAGATGGTGAAGCAACCGCCCTGCATGTCGGCAGCGGTCAGCTTGCCGGCACGGGCCTTCTTGGAGATCTCGGCCAGATCGCGAGAGAGCTCCATGATGCCCTTCTTGTTAACATCGCGCACCACGGGCACAACCAGACCGTTGGGGGTATCTACCGCCACACCGATGTGGATGTACTTCTTCATGATCAGCTTGCTGCCATCTTCGGACAGGGAGCTGCAGAAGCGCGGGTGAGCTTCCAGCGCCTTGGCGGCGGCTTTCAGGATGAACACCAGCGGGGTGATCTTCACGTCGGCCTTCTGCTTCTCGAGCATCGCGTTCTGCTCTTTGCGGAACGCTTCCAGCTCGGTGGTATCGGCTTCGTCGAACTGGGTGACATGAGGGATCATGACCCAGTTGCGGTGCAGGTTCGGACCGGAGATCTTCTGGATGCGGGTCAGATCGACCTCTTCCACATCACCGAACTTGCTGAAGTCTACTTTCGGCCACGGCAGAACGCCCAGACCGTTGCCACCGGCTACGCCGGCAGAGGCAGGAGCGGACTCGGCACGCTTGATGGCATCCTTCACGTAGGCTTGCACGTCTTCTTTGACGATGCGGCCCTTGCGACCGGAGGCTTTCACCTTGGCCAGGTTGACACCGAACTCGCGTGCCAGACGGCGTACCGCCGGAGAAGCGTGCACGTAGGCGTCGTTGGCAACGAAATCGGTCGCAGCGGCAGCAGCCTGGGCAACCGGAGCCGGAGCAGCGGCAACAGGGGCTGCAGCGACCGGGGCGGCAGCTTGAGCAACCGGCGCGGCGGCAGGAGCAGCGCCAGCCACTTCGAAGACCATGATCAGGGAACCGGTGGAGACCTTGTCACCCGCCTTCACCTTGATCTCTTTGACCACACCGGCGAACGGCGCAGGCACTTCCATGGAGGCCTTGTCACCTTCCACGGCGATCAGGGACTGGTCAGCTTCAACCTTGTCACCCACGGCAACCATGATCTCGGTGACTTCCACTTCGTCGCCACCGATATCCGGTACGTTGACCTCTTTGGCAGCGGCGGCAACCGGGGCTGCAGCCACGGGCGCGGCAGCTTGAGCCGGAGCAGCAACGGCAGCAGGCGCAGCGCCAGCCACTTCAAATACCATCACCAGAGAACCGGTAGAAACCTTGGCGCCAGCGGCAACCTTGATCTCGACCACGCGACCTGCGAACGGAGCCGGCACTTCCATGGAGGCCTTGTCACCTTCCACGGCGATGATGGATTGGTCGGCTTCAACCATGTCGCCCACGGCAACCATGATTTCAGTCACGTCCACTTCGTCATCACCGATGTCCGGCACGTGCACATCTTTGCGCACGGCAGCGGCAGGTGCGGCGGCCGGAGCAGCAACCGGTGCAGCCACTTCAGCAGGGGCGGCAGCACCTTCGGCTTCAAAGATCATGATCTGGGAACCGGTGGCAACCTTGTCGCCCACCTTGATCAGGATCTCTTTGACGATACCGGCGGACGGGGCCGGAACTTCCATGGAGGCCTTGTCGCCTTCTACCGCGATGATGGACTGGTCCAGCTCGACCTTGTCACCCACGGCCACCATGATCTCGGTGACTTCAACTTCATCGGCGCCGATATCCGGCACCATAATCTGTTTGGACATTGTGCTTTATCCTCTTGCGTCGATCCGCGTGACTGGCTGATGCCGCCACGCACATCTCGCGTTAACCGTTTTAAATCCTGGCAGGGTCGCGCCNGCCGTCATACGGCGCGACCCTTGATCCACTTACGCGTACAGCGGGTTGACCTTGTCGGCATCGATGCCGTACTTGGCGATGGCGTCGGCCACAACCTGCTTGTCTACCTCGCCGCGCTTGGCCAGTTCGGTCAGAGCAGCAACCACCACGTAGAACTCGTTCACTTCGAAGTGACGACGCAGGTTGGCACGGCTGTCGGAACGGCCGTAACCGTCGGTACCCAGCACGCGGTAGTTCTCGGTCGGAACGAAGGCGCGAACCTGATCGGCGAAGGACTTCATGTAGTCGGTCGCAGCGATGGTGGCTTCGGAACCCAGTATCTGAGCGATGTAGGGAACACGCGCTTCAGAGATCGGGTGCAGCATGTTCCAGCGATCCGCGTCCTGACCGTCACGAGCCAGCTCGTTGAAGGAGGTGACGCTGAACACATCGGAACCGATGCCGTACTCGCTGGCCAGGATCTGGGCAGCCTTGCGCACGTGACCCAGGATGGAACCACAACCCAACAGCTGAACTTTCGCCTTGGCACCGGCGACGGATTCCAGCTTGTAGATACCCTTGCGGATGCCTTCCTCGGCGCCTTCCGGCATGGCCGGCATGGCATAGTTCTCGTTCAGGGTGGTGATGTAGTAGAACACGTTCTCCGGGTTCTCACCGTACATGCGGCGCAGGCCGTCCTGTACGATCACCGCCACTTCATAGGCGTAGGACGGGTCGTAGGAGATGCAGTTCGGGATGGTGTTCGCCAGGATGTGGCTGTGACCATCTTCGTGCTGCAGACCTTCGCCGTTCAGGGTAGTACGACCGGAGGTTGCACCCAGCAGGAAGCCACGGGCTTGCTGGTCACCGGCTGCCCACGCCATGTCGCCGATCCGCTGGAAGCCGAACATGGAGTAGTAGATGTAGAACGGGATCATCGGGCAATCGTTGGTGCTGTAAGAGGTCGCAGCAGCCAGCCAGGAGGACATGGCGCCCAGCTCGTTGATACCGTCTTGCAGAACCTGACCCTGCTTGTCTTCCTTGTAGTAGGAGACGATGTCGCGGTCTTGCGGGGTGTACTGCTGACCGTGCGGGCTGTAGATACCGATCTGGCGGAACAGACCTTCCATACCGAAGGTACGGGCTTCGTCAGCTAGGATCGGAACGATGCGCTTGCCGATGGACTTGTCTTTCAGCATCACGTTCAGGGAACGCACGAACGCCATGGTGGTAGAGATTTCGCGCGCCTGCTCACCCAGCAGCGGGCCGAAAGCATCCAGTGCCGGGATTTCCAGTTTGGTGGTGCTTTCACGCAGACGGGTCGGCACATAGCCTTTCAGTGCGGTGCGACGGTCGTGCAGGTATTTGTGCTCGGCAGAACCTGCTTCGATCTTCAGGTACGGCAGATCGGCCAGCTGCTCGTCGGCCACAGGCAGGTTGAAGCGGTCACGCAGGTGACGCACGGAGTCCAGCTCCATCTTCTTGACCTGGTGGGCGATGTTCTTGCCTTCGGCCGCTTCACCCATGCCGTAACCCTTGATGGTCTTGGCCAGAATAACGGTCGGCTTGCCCTTGGTCTGGGTCGCCTTGTTGAATGCGGCGAACAATTTGCGAGGATCGTGACCACCGCGGTTCAGAGCGAAGATCTCCTCGTCGGTCATGTCTTTGACCAGCGCGGCAGTTTCCGGATAACGGTTGAAGAAGTGCTCGCGGATGTAGCCACCGTCGCGGGACTTCATGGTCTGGTAGTCACCGTCTACGGTCTCGTTCATCAGCTGGATCAGCTTGCCTGAAGTGTCTTTCTTCAGCAGCTCATCCCACTTGCGACCCCAGATAACCTTGGTGACATCCCAACCGGCGCCGGCGAACAGGCCTTCCAGCTCGTTGATGACCTTGCCGTTACCGACAACCGGACCATCCAGACGCTGCAGGTTGCAGTTAACCACGAACACCAGGTTGTCGAGCTTTTCACGCACGGCAACGGTCAGGGCGCCCTTGGCTTCCGGCTCGTCCATCTCGCCGTCACCCAGGAAGGCGTAAACGGTCTGCTCGGAGCAATCCTTGATGCCACGGTCGGTCAGGTACTTCAGGAAGCGAGCCTGATAGATGGCGGCGATGGGGCCCAGCCCCATGGAGACGGTCGGGAACTGCCAGAAGTCCGGCATCAGTTTCGGGTGCGGATAGGAAGGGATACCCTTGCCGTCCACTTCCTGACGGAAGTTGTCCAGCTGCTCTTCGGTCAGACGACCTTCAGCAAAGGCACGAGCATAGATGCCCGGGGAGATGTGACCCTGGAAGTAAACCAGATCGCCACCATCCTTCTCGTTGCGAGCACGGAAGAAGTGGTTGAAGCAGACATCATAGATGGTCGCAGAAGAAGCGAAGGAAGACATGTGACCACCCAGGTCCAGGTCTTTCTTGGACGCGCGCAGCACGATCATCATGGCGTTCCAGCGGATGATGGCGCGAATGCGGCGTTCCATCTCCAGGTCACCCGGGTAGTCCGGCTCATCGCTGGACGGGATGGTGTTGATGTAATCGCGATTTGCCTTGGCAGCCACGTCCACACCGCTTACGCGGGCTTTCTCGGCCAACTGTTCAAGGATGAACTGAGCGCGTTGCGGACCCTCTTCACGCAGCAGGGATTCCAGAGAGGCAAGCCACTCCAGCGTTTCTATCGGGTCCACATCGTTCTTCAGGATATCAGACATGGCTGGTTCCTATGTTGTTGTGATTGCACGGCATTGCACGGCGAAGGGCGCAAGCATTCGACAATAGAGCCTTGTGGGATTAGTTTTCCTGCTGACGGATCCGACGCATGGATCGCTGGATCCGGCTGTCTTCCCTCTGCATATCCAACAAGGTGTCCTCGATAAAGGCCAGATGCTCATGACAAGCTGTTCTGGCCCGCTCCGGAGCCCCCGAAAGAATAGCCTCGATCAGATTCGCGCGATGGCGACGTATCTTGGCTACCACTCCCGGGCGGCGATTCAAAATCTCGTTATTCTGCAGAATGTTCTGTTCGAGCATCGGGCTCATGGCCCGCAGCAGGTGCAGCAGCACCACGTTGTGGGACGCCTCGGCCACCGCCAGATAGAACTGGGTTACGGCTGCCGATTCGGCCACCAGCGAGCCCAGCTGGCCCGCCTCTTCGATGGTGGTTTGCACCTGACGTATACGCTCGAAATCAGACCCGGTTCCCCGCAAGGCCGCGTAGTAGGCACAGATGCCTTCCAGCGCGTGGCGAAACTCCAGCAGGTCATACTGTGCTTCCGGGTGGGTACTGAGCAATTCGAACAGAGGATCGGCGATCCCCTTGCTCAGGGCATTCTGCACATAAGTGCCGCCGCCCTGACGGCGATAAAGCAATCCGCGCGCTTCCAGTCGCTGGATGGCTTCGCGCAAGGAGGGGCGCGATACCTGAAACTGGATGGCGAGTTCCCGCTCGGGAGGCAATTTCTGTCCCGGCTGCAGGCTGCCTTCCAGAATCATCTGTTCCAGCTCGGCGACAATGGAGTCGGCCAACTTGGGTTGCGTAATCTTGCGATAGGGCATGAGGCTACTTTGTTAAATTGGTATTACCAATTTTATGGATGGGGCGAAAATTAGCAGAGGCCTTTTGAAAAGTCCACTCAAAAGATGATCTGAGTCAAGAATCTGCCCCACCACTTAAGAGGTAAAGCAGGGGAAACATGATTTAGCTCATAGAAAATGGTCTGACCAATATTCTTGACCGCGCTCACAAATAACATTTGCGCAACCAGAGACAAAAATGGCCTGCCAGATAGGCAAGCCATTGATTTTAAAATCCAAACTAAATTTGAATATTTACTTTAGCTGTTTAGTAACTGACGGTAGTAATCCCACTGGAAACTGGCTCCGGGATCCGTCTTGCGCCCTGGTGCGATATCGCAATGGCCGACAATTTTTTCGTGGGTGATGGCCGGATAGCGCTCCGAGATAGCTCGAGTGAGCCCTGCCAATGCCCGGTATTGAGCCTCGGTGTAGGGGGTTTCGTCAGTCCCTTCCAGCTCGATGCCGATGGAGAAGTCATTACATGCCTCCCTTCCCAGCCAGCTCGATATTCCCGCATGCCAAGCGCGCTCGCCGAACGGCACATACTGCACCAGCTCGCCATCACGGCGGATCAGGCAGTGTGCCGAAACCCGCAGCTGATGGATACCGGCAAAATAGGGGTGAGCCTCGGGGTCGAGTCGTCCCATAAAGAGATCGTCGATAAAGGGGCCGCCGAACTCCCCCGGCGGCAGGCTGATGCCATGCACCACCAGCAGGGAGATATCGTCCGGGGCGGCCCGTTCGTTGTGATGGGGAGAAGGCACCCGACGCGCCTGCTGGCACCAGCCAGCGGCATCGATAGAGAAACAAGGTTGCGAAGCGAGTTGAGTCATCGGCTACTCGAATTGGCTGATAAATGGCGAGAAAACGAAGATACCTGATAGGCAACCCGACACCAACTCACTGAATCAAAGGGAAATGGTATGTTAGGCTGAGTCATCTTCCGCTCGATATGGATGGGGTATGCAGCACACGGCACGCTGGATGTGGTTACTGGCCTGGCTCTCTTTGATGGGCCTGCTGACCCTCTATTTTCACTCCCGCACCCAACCAAGCGTCACCGCCAGCGGCGAGCTATTGCTGCGGGCCGACCAGAGCGGCCACTATCGTCTGGAGGGTGCCATCAACGGCCAGCCGGTGCAACTGCTGCTCGATACCGGCGCCACCCGGATCACCATCCCGCAGCAGGTTGCCGAGCGGCTCGGCCTGACCGCTCGTGGCAGCAGCCAGGTCAATACCGCCGCGGGGCAGATCCGGGTCGGCAACGGCACCATCGAAACGCTGGCGATGGGGCCATTGACCTTGTACGATCTGGCCATCTTTATCAATCCGGCGGCAGACGGTGACGAAGTGCTGGTTGGCATGAACGCCCTCGGTCGGCTGGAGCTGGTTCAAAAGGAGCGGCAACTGCTGCTCAGACCCTTGCAGGAATAAGGCATGTTTCAACAGGATGTCAGCCGCGCCGTGCGCGCCGCACTACTCGAAGATCTGGGCGATGCCCTCACCACACTGGACCAACCGGACGCCAGCGCCGATATCACCGCCCAGCTGATCCCGGCGGATCGGATGGCCAGCGCCCGGGTCATCACCCGTGAGGCCGGCGTGTTCTGCGGCCAGCCCTGGGTGGATGAAGTGTTCGTACAACTCGGCGGCGACGTAAAGGTGGAGTGGAAGGTGCAGGATGGGGAAGTGCTCTCCCCCAATCAGGAGCTGTTCCGCCTCCATGGCCCTGCCCGCCTGCTGCTGACCGGCGAACGCAATGCCCTGAACTTTGTCCAGACCCTATCCGGCGTCGCCACCCTCACCGCTCGCTATGTGGCAGAGCTGGAGGGCACCGACTGCCGTCTGCTCGACACCCGCAAGACCATCCCAGGGCTGCGCACCGCCCAGAAGTACGCGGTCACCTGTGGCGGCGGCAAGAATCACCGCATCGGCCTCTACGACGCCTATCTCATCAAGGAGAACCACATCCTCGCCTGTGGCGGTATTGCCGAGGCGATTAATGAGGCTCGTCATCTCAATCCGGGCAAACCGGTAGAGGTAGAAGTGGAATCACTGGCAGAACTGGAGCAGGCGCTGGCGGCAAAGGCCGATATCGTGATGCTCGACAACTTCGACGTGACCATGATGCGTGAAGCCGTCGCCATCAATCAGGGCCGCGCCAAGCTCGAAGTCTCCGGTAATGTGACGCTGGACACCTTGGCCGAGTTTGCCGCCACCGGTGTCGATTTTATCTCTGTCGGGGCGCTGACCAAGCATGTACGGGCGCTCGATCTCTCCATGCGCTTTATCCAGCAGTGAGATTCACCCCGCAGGCCTGAGCAAATACTCGACCTAACCGGATAAACAACTTGCAAAAGGCGCCATGGGCGCCTTTTCTTTATGCAGGATCCCTCAGCAAAGGAGTGTAATGACGGACCCGCGTCCCTCCCCATAAAAAAGAGTCGTTAGAAGCCTCTTGTTTTATGATTTATATCATGTTTTTGGTAAATGATAGAAAAGTTGTTAACAAGGGCGACAATCTCTGTTGCCACCCCTGAAAGCTCGGATAAGATACTGACGTTCGGATAGTTTTCTACCGACACTTCCCAGGAACCAAGGATAAAAGGATATTTTCCATGAAGAGCGAAATGAAGAAACAATCGGGTTTTACCCTTATTGAACTGATGATCGTGGTCGCGATCGTGGCCATTCTGGCGGCAGTAGCACTGCCGGCGTACCAGACCTACACTGAAAAAGCTAAATTCTCAGAAGTTATTGCTGTAACAGGCCCAGCTAAAACAGCCTATGAAATTTGTGTTCAGTCAACACCTGGAACATTTGATGAAACTGCTAATACAGGCTGTGCAACACAAGCTGAAACGGCAGGTACTAATGCATTCAAATCTGGTAGTACAACTGTAGCGTCTGTAGACGCCACACATACAGCAGCAACTGGTGTCACTATTACCGCTACTGCTGGCACAGATTTTAAAGAAGTTGGCACAACACCAGAGGCCCCCACATTTATTCTTGTTGGAACAGTAGATGCCACAACAAAACAAGTAACGTGGACTCGTAATACAGGGACATGTTTTGCAAATAGTCTTTGCTAAAATATGACCTCTAGCCCTAATAGCGGCCTGGCGTTAAGCTTGGCCGCCTCTTCACTGATCAGTGAAGAGGACTCTCAGCGCTATCTGAGCCAGGCCAAGGCTCAGCGCAAACCCTTTGTGACATTTCTGATAGAGAACGAGATCCTCGACAGCAAGGCGCTCGCCGATTTTTGCGAGCTGGAGTATGGGGTACCTCTGCTGGATCTTGCCGCCTTCGACTTGGCCGAGATCCCGCAGAAGTACCTCAATCAGAAGCTGATTGAGAAGCACCACGTCCTGCCCATCTACACCCAGGGCCACACCCTCTATATCGCCATGTCGGACCCGACCAATGTCTCGGCGTTGGAGGACTTTGGCTTCAGCTTCGGCCTTCATACCGAGGCGCTGCTGGTGGAGGAGAACAAACTCACCGCCGCCATCGGTAAGCTGCTGGAGAGCGAAAATGACGCCCTCGGCATGGAGGATATCGACGAGTCCGAGATTTCTGATCTCGAAGTCTCCGACGAAAACAGTCGGCTGGACGAGAGCGTCAATACTGCCGATGACGATGCACCCATCGTCAAGTACATCAACAAAATCCTGATGGATGCCATCAAGCGCGGTGCCTCCGACCTGCACTTCGAGCCCTATGAGTTCAAGTATCGGGTGCGCTTTCGCATCGATGGCATTTTGCATGAAATTGCTACGCCGCCGGTCAATCTCTCCAACCGCTTCTCCGCCCGCCTCAAGGTTATGGCACGGCTCGATATCGCCGAACGGCGGCTGCCGCAGGATGGCCGCATCAAGCTGAAGCTGTCGCGCAACAAGTCGATGGATATGCGGGTCAACACCCTGCCCACCATGTGGGGGGAGAAGATCGTTATCCGTCTGCTCGACTCCTCGGCGGCACGCCTCAATATCGAACAACTCGGCTTTGATGACCGGCAGAAGGCGCAGTACCTGCGCGCCCTCTCCAAGCCACAGGGGATGATCCTGGTGACAGGCCCCACCGGCTCGGGCAAAACGGTCTCGCTCTATACCGGCCTCAATATTCTCAACACCACCGAGGTAAACATCTCCACCGCCGAAGACCCGGTGGAGATCAACCTGCCCGGCGTCAACCAGGTGCAGGTCAACCCCAAGGCGGGGCTAACCTTCGCCAGCGCCCTGCGCTCCTTCCTGCGGCAAGACCCGGATGTGGTGATGGTGGGGGAAATTCGCGATCTGGAAACTGCCGAAATCGCCATCAAGGCAGCACAAACCGGCCACCTGGTGCTCTCCACCCTGCATACCAACTCGGCTGCCGAAACCCTGACCCGAATGATGAACATGGGGGTACCGGCCTTCAACATCGCCTCCTCGGTGACCCTGATCATGGCCCAGCGGTTGGCCCGCAAACTGTGCGACCACTGCAAAGCGCCGGAAGTGGTACCGGAAGCCGAGCTGCTGGAGCTGGGCTTTACCCCGCAGCAGCTGGCAGCCGGACTGCGACTGTTCAAACCAGTCGGCTGCAAGGAGTGTTCCGGCGGCTACAAGGGGCGGGTCGGCATCTACGAAATCATGTTGATGTCGGAGAACATCGCCAAATTGATCATGCAGGGGGCCAACTCCCTGCAAATCGCCGCGATCGCCCAGAAGGAAGGGATGCGTACCCTGCGCACCTCGGGACTGGAGAAGGCCCGGCTCGGGGTCACCAGTCTGGCCGAAGTCAACCGGGTCACCACCAACTGATCCGTGTGCGGGACGACCCGCCGGTTTGGTTGGCAGAGCGAATTCGTCGTTCACGAACACGGAATAGATGACAGCCCTAATTACAGAATAATCAGGCATTAAAGTGACCGGGCTGGCGCCAAGAAGGTACCACCCACCCTATCAGTACCCCGCAGGCATCAAGCCAGTCGGGCACCTTGACCAGGCTGGTGACGTGCAGAGCTAGGCTCTGACAACCAACCCCATTGCAGGATGCAAAGATGGCAACCCTAACGAAAAAGAACAATGCCCCCAAGAAAGTCTTCGCCTTCCGCTGGCACGGGGTAAACCGCAAGGGGCAGAAGGTCTCCGGCGAGCTGCAGGCCGATAGCATCAACACCGTCAAGACAGAACTGCGCAAGCAGGGGGTCAACGTCACCAAGGTGGCCAAGAAATCCCAGGGGCTCTTCTCCAAGGGCGGCGCCAAGATCAAACCGATGGATATCGCCATCGTCTCACGCCAGATCACCACCATGCTCTCCGCCGGCGTACCACTGGTGCAGAGCCTGCAGATCATCGCCCGCAGCCACGAGAAAGCCTCGATGCGAGAGCTGATGGGGCAGATTGCCGCCGATGTGGAGACTGGTACCCCCATGTCGGAGGCGCTGCGTCGCCATCCCCTCTACTTTGATGATCTCTATTGCGATCTGGTGGAGGCCGGTGAGCAATCCGGTGCACTGGAGACCATCTACGACCGTATCGCCACCTATCGGGAAAAGTCGGAAGCGCTCAAGTCGAAGATCAAGAAGGCGATGTTCTACCCCACCATGGTCATTCTGGTCGCTATCGTGGTGACCTCCATCCTGCTGCTGTTCGTCATTCCGCAGTTCGAGGATATCTTCAAGAGCTTCGGCGCCGAGCTACCGGTGTTCACCCAGTTTGTTATCGGCATCTCCCGCTTTATGCAGAACTGGTGGTATGTCTTCTTTGGTGGCACGGCCCTTGGCATCTTCCTTTATGTGCGGGCCTGGCGGGCCTCCCAGAAGGTGAAAGACAATACCGACAAGTTCGTCCTCACCATTCCGGTGGTCGGGATGATCCTGCACAAGGCGGCGATGGCCCGCTTTGCCCGCACCCTGTCGACCACCTTCTCCGCCGGTATTCCGCTGGTAGATGCGCTGATTTCGGCGGCTGGCGCCTCCGGCAACTATGTCTATCGCACCGCGGTAATGGCCATCCGCAACGAGGTGGTGGCCGGTATGCAGATCAACGTGGCGATGCGCACCGTCGATCTCTTCCCCGACATGGTGATCCAGATGGTGATGATCGGTGAGGAGTCCGGTGCCATCGATGATATGCTCTCCAAGGTCGCCACCATCTTCGAACAGGAGGTGGATGATCTGGTCGATGGCCTCACCAGCCTGCTGGAACCCCTCATCATGGTGGTGCTCGGGGTGCTGGTCGGCGGCATGGTTATTGCCATGTACCTGCCCATCTTCAAGCTTGGCGAAGTGGTAGGCTGATTCATCAGGGCATGGCACCACAACCATGCCCTCCCCCTCATTCAATAACTGACGGTTGGTTATGACACTTCTTCTCGAGCTGGCTCACAGCTTGCCCTGGCTCTACTTCTCGCTGGTTTTTCTCTTCTCCCTGATGATCGGCAGCTTCCTTAACGTGGTCATCCACCGCTTGCCCATCATGCTGGAACGGGAGTGGCAGGCCGAATATCGCAGCTACTTCACCCCTGATGAGGAGGCCACTGCGCCAGAGTGCTACAACCTGATGGTGCCGCGCTCCGCATGCCCTCACTGTGGCCACGCCATCACTGCGCTGGAGAACATCCCGCTGTTGAGCTGGATCTGGCTCAAAGGGCGTTGCCGCGACTGTCAGGCCCCCATCTCGGCCCGCTATCCGCTGGTAGAGCTGCTGACCGCCCTGCTCTCGGTGGCCGTTGCCATGGTCATAACGCCAGGCTGGAGCACACTGGCCGCCCTGCTGCTGACCTGGGTGCTGGTCGCCCTCACCTTCATCGATCTCGACAAAATGTTGCTGCCCGACCAGCTCACCCTGCCACTGCTGTGGGGCGGGCTGCTGTTCAATCTGGCTGGTGGCTTCGTGCCGCTGGCGGATGCCGTGATCGGTGCCATGGCGGGCTATCTGGTGCTCTGGAGCCTCTACTGGGCCTTCAAGCTGCTCACTGACAAGGAGGGGATGGGCTATGGCGACTTCAAGCTGCTGGCGGCGCTGGGCGCCTGGCTCGGTTGGCAGGCGCTGCCCATAATTCTGCTGCTCTCATCCCTGATCGGCGCAGTGATCGGCATCAGTCTGATCGCCTTGCACAAACACCATCAGGGCAAGCCCATCCCCTTCGGCCCCTACCTCGCCATCGCGGGCTGGATCGCCCTGCTATGGGGCGATACCATCACCCGCTGGTATCTCTCTACCCTGCTTTGAGCAAGAGGCCCCCATGTATGTAGTTGCTATCACAGGTGGTATCGGCAGCGGCAAGACCACTATCGCCAATCAGTTTGCCGCGCTGGGTATCGAGGTGGTGGATGCCGATGTGATCGCCCGCGAAGTGGTCGAGCCGGGTACCCCGGCCCTTGCCGCCATCGCCGACCATTTTGGCCCGAATGTGATTGATCCGAGCGGTCAACTCGACCGTCGTGCCCTGCGCGAGCGGGTCTTCAGCGATCCACAGGCCAAGGAGTGGCTCAATGCCCTGCTCCACCCGCTGATTCGCAGCGAAATGCTGCGCCAATGTGCCGCGGCCAGTTCTCCTTACTGCCTGCTGGTGGTGCCACTGCTGGTGGAGAACAAACTCACCGGCCTCGCCAACCGGGTGCTGGTGATCGATGTGGATGAAGCCACCCAGATTGAACGCACCTGTCGCCGTGATGGGGTATCGGCCGAGCAGGCCCGGGCCATCATCGCCGCCCAAGCAAGTCGGGTGGAACGCCTCGCTGCGGCGGATGATGTCATCGAAAACCACAATGGCAGCGAAATGGCGATTAAAACGCGGATTTTGGCGCTGCACGAGACATATCTGGCAATTGCCTCTCAACAAGGCCGCCAAGTGTGAGTACACTAGGCCGGTTTATGGCTGGCCAGGATTAGGCATGATTTACGATTTCCCCCTCAATGAAAAAAGCCGGACCTATCTTCGTCTGGAGTCCCTGTTTTCCCAGATCCGCGACAATCTGGAGAGTGAACAATCCTGGGCACATATCGCCTTCTTCAAGGGGCTGTTCGATCTGCAGGAGTTGCTGGAGCGTGGTGACCTGCGCGCCGATCTCATCAAGGATCTGGAGCGTCTCGGCCAGCGTCTGAGCCACTGGGCCAGCCTGCCCGATGTCGATCTGGAGCAGATCAAACTGATGCAGCAAGAGAGCAGCCAGCTCTCCCGCAACCTGCTCAATTCACCACGCCCGGGTGCCCGCCTGAAAGAGGATCGTCTGCTCGGCTCCATTCGCCAGCGTTTCTCCATCCCCGGTGGCCTGTGTGCCTTCGATGTGCCGCAGCTACACCACTGGCTCGGCACCCCGGCCATCACCCGTCACCAGCAGATGCAAGGCTGGCTGAGCGACATTAACCTGCTGATGAATGCTATCACCCTGCTGCTGCGCCTGTGGCGTGAATCAGGCAGCTTCAGTGAGCAGGTTGCCAGCAACGGTTTCTTCCAGGACACCGCCGAGAGCGCCGAGCTGATCCGCATCAAGCTGCCCGGCAATCTGTTCTGCTACCCGACCCTGAGCGGCCACAAGAACCGCTTCGCCCTGCGCTTTCTGCCTACCGCAGAACAGCCGATTGGCGACGTACCGTTCCAGCTCGCCTGCTGCTAAGGAGGGCTTATGGTCACCAAGGTAAAGTGCCCGACCTGTCAGAGCGAAGTGGAATGGGGCCCACAGAGTCCGTTCCGCCCCTTCTGCAGCAAGCGCTGCCAGCTGATCGATCTTGGCGAATGGGCCGATGAAGAGAAGTGCATCCCGGGGGAGATCAACCCGGATCTGCTGCCGGAGCCGGAAGAGGGCGATCAGTGGCTATAAGCCTCAGATCACTCACCTCCGCAATATGAAAAAAGGGCCGATTGGCCCTTTTTTCATGCTTGTTGATTGCTACCGGCTCATGCCAGCAGGCCTTGAAGCCGCGCTACAATCGGGCCATTGGCATCGGGGAAGTGGTAGTTATGCAGCTCTGCCACCGGCACCCACAGACACCCCTGCCCCTCTTTGCCGAACGGCTCACCGCTGAAACGGGTCACCTTCCAGATATCCAGCAATACCTGCTTCTCGGGGTAGTCGTGCTGCAGTTCCATGAAGGGGGCACAATCCAATACCCGGATGCCGATCTCTTCCCACAGCTCCCGATCCAGCGCAGTCAGCAGATCCTCACCGGACTCCACCTTGCCACCGGGAAACTCCCAGCGATCCCCCTGATGGCGATCGGAGGAGCGTCTGGCGATGAAGATATCGCCCCGTTCATTCTCGATGACGCCAACCGCCACCCAGATCCGTTTTTTCTGTTCCATCTTGGTACCTTTACACGCGATACATGACCGGGCCGTTCGATGCGCCCAACCTCTGGCTGGGTGAACGACCGATAATGCCTGATATCCGATAATCCTTTGCAAAGTGGCGCCACTACAGTGACTTCGCCACCTTCTGACAAAAACAAGGCGGGCACTTGGCCCGCCTGTTATGGCATAGCGTCGATCAGGTCAACTGACCGTGGCAGTGCTTGTACTTCTTGCCAGAACCACACGGGCAGGGATCGTTGCGACCGACCTTCTGCTCGTCGCGCACGAAGGTGGTGTGGCCCTCTTCGCCTGCGGCCTGCTCATCGACCAGCTGGCTCTCGGCAGCGGCGTGGGTATAGGTACGGGGAGCGGCTTCCGCCTGCTGGCGCTGCTGCTCTTCCATCGCTTCCACATCGCGCTCCTGCACCTGAACACGGCTCAGGATGCTGACCACGTCGCGCTTGAGGGTTTCCAGCATCTGGGTAAACAGATCGAAGGATTCGCGCTTGTACTCCTGCTTGGGGTTCTTCTGGGCATAACCGCGCAGATGGATGCCCTGACGCAGGTGATCCATGGCAGCCAGATGCTCTTTCCACAGACCATCCAGGGTTTGCAGCATCACCGCTTTCTCGAAGTTGCGCAGCACCTCTTTGCCGACCAGCTCTTCCTTGTGGGCATAGAGCTTGGTGGCTTCGTCCAGAATGCGCTCGCGCAGCTTCTCTTCGTACAGCTTGTCATCTTCCGCCAGCCACTGTTGCAGCGGCAGATCCAGCGCGAAGTCCGCCTTCAGGCGCGCTTCCAGGCCCGGCACGTCCCACATCTCTTCCAGAGACTGGGGCGGGATGTACTCGTCGATCACCGCGCCGTAGACGTCGTCACGGATAACGTGGATGGTCTCGGAGATGTCGTTGGTA
This sequence comes from Aeromonas sp. s7(2024), assembly GCF_040907825.1. NCBI lineage: Bacteria > Pseudomonadati > Pseudomonadota > Gammaproteobacteria > Aeromonadales > Aeromonadaceae > Aeromonas > Aeromonas sp. s7(2024). The sequence continues at coordinate 185,761 of NZ_JBFOCM010000037.1, read as the reverse complement.
TCCAGCAGCTCGTTACGCTGCTCGTAGACCACCTTGCGCTGGTCGTTGGCCACGTCATCAAACTCCAGCAAGCTCTTGCGGATGTCGAAGTTGCGACCTTCCACCTTGCGCTGGGCGTTTTCGATCGCCTTGGTGACCCATGGGTGCTCGATGGCTTCGCCCTCTTCCATGCCCAGCTTCTTCATCATGCCGGTCACGCGATCGGAGGCGAAGATCCGCATCAGGGTATCTTCCATGGAGAGGTAGAAACGGGAGGAGCCCGGGTCACCCTGACGACCGGAACGGCCGCGCAGCTGGTTATCGATACGGCGGGACTCGTGACGCTCGGTGCCGATAATGTGCAGACCACCAGCGGCCAGCACCGCATCGTGACGCACCTGCCAGGCGGCTTTCAGCTCGGCAATCTGCTCGCTGGTCGGGTTCTCCAGCTTGGCAATCTCTGCCTGCCAGTTGCCGCCCAACACGATGTCGGTACCACGACCGGCCATGTTGGTGGCGATGGTGACCGCACCTGTCTGACCGGCCTGGGCAACGATCTCCGCTTCCATGGCGTGGAACTTGGCGTTCAGCACCTTGTGCGGGATCTTTTCCTTGGTCAGGATGCCGGAGAGCAGCTCGGAGTTCTCGATAGAGACAGTACCAACCAGTACAGGCTGGCCCTTGGCCACACACTGACGGATATCTTCGATGATGGCGGCATACTTCTCATTGGCGGTCAGGTAGACCAGATCGCCCATGTCCTTGCGCACCATCGGCTTGTTGGTCGGGATAACCACGGTATCCAGGCCATAAATCTGCTGGAATTCAAAGGCTTCGGTATCCGCAGTACCTGTCATCCCCGCCAGCTTGTTGTAGAGACGGAAGTAGTTCTGGAAGGTGATGGATGCCAGCGTCTGGTTCTCGTTCTGGATCTTCACCCCTTCCTTCGCTTCAACGGCCTGATGCAGGCCATCTGACCAGCGACGACCCGGCATGGTACGGCCAGTATGTTCGTCAACGATGACGATCTCGTCCTTCTGCACGATATAGTCCACGTTGCGCTCAAACAGGGTATGGGCGCGCAGACCTGCGTTGACGTGGTGCAGTAGGCTGATATTGGTGGCGGAGAACAGGGAGTCGTTCTCGTCCAGCAGCCCCTCTTTCTTGAGCAGCTCTTCCACGAAGATCTGACCGTTTTCGGTCAGCAGGGCCTGACGGTTCTTCTCGTCCACCGTGTAGTGACCGTCGCCGGTGTACTCTTCGGTGTCTTCCTTGTCCTGCTTGACCAGCAGCGGGATCAGCTTGTTGACGCGGATATAGAGCTCTGAGCTATCTTCGGCCGGACCGGAGATGATGAGCGGAGTCCGGGCTTCATCGATAAGCACCGAGTCCACCTCATCCACCAGCGCGTAGTTGAGCGGGCGCTGTACGCGCTGCTCGGGCGAGAACGCCATGTTGTCGCGCAGGTAGTCAAAACCGAATTCGTTGTTGGTACCGTAAGTGATGTCGGCGGCGTAGGCGTCACGCTTCTGGGATGCATCCATACCGGGCACGTTGCAATCGACGGTCATGCCGAGGAAAGCGAACAGTGGACGGTTAGCTTCCGCATCACGCTTGGCCAGGTAGTCGTTCACCGTCACCACGTGGACGCCGCGGCCACTCAGGGCATTCAGGTAAGCTGGCAGAGTCGCAGTAAGAGTCTTACCTTCACCGGTTTTCATTTCCGCGATGCGGTTGGAGTTCAGCACCATGCCGCCGATCAGCTGCACGTCGAAGTGGCGCATGCCAAACACCCGCTTGGAGGCTTCACGCACGGTCGCGAACGCTTCCGGCAGCAACTGCTCCAGGGTCTCACCCTGCTCGATACGCTGACGATATTCAGCCGTTTTGGCCTGCAACTCGGCATCGGAGAGAGCCTCGAACTGAGGCTCCATGGCATTGATCTGTTTTACAATTTTGCGCAAAGCCTTGAGCGTTCTGTCGTTCCGGCTGCCGATAATCTTGGTAAGCAGTGTGCTAATCATGGGTACCAACTATTTCTGGTTATAAAAGCGTTCCGTCACTGGAACCTGAAGAAAAAAACCTAACCCCGTCTGGCACTGAGAAAGCGTGCGGGGTTGACCTGACGACCATCTTTCAACACTTCGTAATGCAGATGGACCCCGGTCGCGCGACCGGTGCGTCCCATCAAGGCAATCTTCTGACCCTGATCAACCAGGGTGCCCACCTCGACCAGCAACTTGGAGTTGTGGGCATAGCGGGTGACCAGGCCATTGCCGTGATTAATCTCCACCATATTGCCAAATTCCGGATGACGGCCCGCCCAGCTAACAATGCCGGGCCCTGTGGCCAGAATCGGGGTTCCGGGTTTGCCACGGAAATCGACCCCTTTGTGCATCTTGGCACGCCCGTTGAACGGATCGACTCGTCCACCAAACCCGGACGAGACCCAAACTCGCTCCTGTTTGACTGGCGTGCCGGAAATAAAACCGGCATCGGTGATATGGTGATTCATGATGAAAGATTCAAGTACCGACAGCTGCTCTTCACGGCTGCTGAGCTGCTGGCTGAGGTGCTTCATCGAGGCTTGCAGCTCGTTGAGGCTCACTTCCAGCTCTTCATCATAAGAAGGACCGCCCATGGGGGGCAGCTCTTTGAAATTGAACTCGTCGGGATCGAGATCGGCCTGCTCGGTCAATCGTTCGCCGAGGGCATTGAGACGGCCAAGCTGACCCTGCATGGTGCCCACCTGCGCAGCCAGCATTGCCAACTGTTCACGGGCCTCGTCACCACTCTGGTCGACGGAGTGTTGCTCGGCAACGGCAAGCGCCACTTCCAGCGCCTCCATTTTCTGCTGCCAGCTCTGCCAGAGCCAACCACCACCAAGGGCCAACAGGGAGAAGAGAATACCGCCGACCCAGGCCAGACGTTGTTTGGGCAGGTGCAACTTGCGTCGCTGCTTGCCGTGGAGGATCAGGGTAATGCTCATAGAAATCAGTCTGCTCGGTCAGGTGCGGCCAAGAGCCTGCACGGGAAATAAAACCGGGAGATAATCGGTATTAAAGGATGGAGTAAACAAATGACGGAACGTCGGTGCGGAGAGAGGACCGACGTTCCGTTGCACAGCTATCAGGCCAGAACCAGACCGTTATCGTAGTAAGCGATAGGCGCTTTGTCGCCCTCACCCTCGAAGGTCACCAGTTCCCAAGCCTCCTGCTCGGCCAGCAAGGCACGCAGCAGCTTGTTGTTCAGGGCATGTCCGGTCTTGTAGGCACGAAACTCACCGATGATGCTGCGGTTACACATATAGAGGTCACCGATCGCGTCCAGCATCTTGTGCTTGACGAACTCGTCCTCATAACGCAAACCGTCTTCGTTTAGTACCCGATAGTCGTCCAGGACCACGGCGTTTTCCAGGCTTCCGCCCAGCGCTAGGTTCTGGGAACGCAGGTACTCGATATCGCGCATGAAACCGAAGGTACGTGCACGGCTGATCTCTTTCACGAAGGAGGCACCGGAGAAGTCCAGTACGCAACGCTGATTGCGCCCTTCAAAAACCGGATGCTGGAAATCGATCTCGAGATCCATCTTGAAGCCGTTGCGATAAGGGTGGAATTCCGCCCACTTGTCGCCGTCTTCAACCCGGATGCTCTTCTTGATCCGCACAAACTGCTTGGCAGCATTCTGCTCACGGATCCCGACTTCCTGCAGCAGGTAGATAAAGGGATGCGCACTGCCATCCATCACCGGGATCTCGGGCGCGTCAACCTCAACGTAGAGGTTGTCGATCCCCATCCCTGCCAGCGCGGCAGAGAGGTGCTCAATGGTAGAGACACGGACACCGGCTTCGTTGACCAGAGCGGTACAGAGCACGGTATCGCGCACCTGATCGGCATTGGCTGGCAGCTCCACCACAGGATTCAGGTCGGTACGCAAGTAAACGATCCCTGTGTTCACAGGCGCCGGACGGAACGTCATGGTGACTTTCCGGCCCGAATGCAGGCCGACACCAGTCGCCTGTACACTCGTTTTCAAGGTTCTTTGTCTAATCATGGGTGTACCCTAAACAGCTTAAAATCCGGACCAGATGGTCGTTGGCAGACCATCTTAGCACATTCCTTGAACAACAAACAAACAAGAGCCATAAGAGGCTTAGTCAGCTTGCTTGCGCAGGAACGCCGGAATATCCAGGTAATCCGGTTCACGACGAGCTTGCGGCTCGGCGTTGACCACCTTGGCCGGGGCTTCGTCCATCACGCGGCCTTGCATCATGTCGCTAACCAGCGGCTGACGCACCGGGCGCTCTTGCACCTGGCTGCTCTTAACCAGAGTGATGTCCGGCTTGCGCTCGGCACCGATACCGGTAGCAACCACGGTCACACGCAGTTCGTCGTGCATTTCCGGATCGATTACGGTACCCACTACTACAGTGGCGTTTTCGGAAGCGAAGGCCTTGACCGCGTTACCTACGGTTTCGAACTCTTCGATGGTCATGTCCATACCGGCGGTGATGTTGACCAGGATGCCACGGGCACCAGCCAGATCCACGTCTTCCAGCAGCGGGCTGGAGATGGCTTTCTCGGCCGCTTCTTCAGCACGGTCATCACCAGAGGCGGAACCGGTACCCATCATGGCGGTACCCATTTCGCGCATTACGGTACGCACGTCCGCGAAGTCGACGTTGATCAAGCCCGGACGGGTGATCAGCTCAGCAATGCCCTGTACCGCGCCAAGCAGTACATCGTTGGCCGCCTTGAAGGCATCCAGCAGGGAGATACCGCGACCCAGCACCTTCAGCAACTTGTCGTTGGGGATGGTGATCAGGGAGTCGACGTTCTTGGAGAGCTCTTCGATACCGTGGGCGGCAAAGCCCATCCGCTTCTTCCCTTCAAAGGAGAACGGCTTGGTCACCACAGCAACGGTCAGGATGCCCATCTCGCGGGCCACTTCAGCCACGATCGGCGCAGCACCGGTACCGGTACCACCACCCATACCAGCGGCGATGAACACCATGTCGGAACCGGTCAGCAGCTCACGCAGCGCTTCGCGATCTTCCATGGCCGCATCACGACCCACTTCCGGATTGGCTCCGGCACCCAGACCCTTGGTGATGCCACCGCCGATCTGCAGGGTAGTGTTGGCGCTGGAGTTACGCAGTGCCTGGGCGTCGGTGTTGACGGTAATGAACTCAACACCCTCAATATTTTGACGAACCATGTGCTCGACAGCGTTACCGCCGCCGCCACCTACACCGATCACTTTAATGACGGCTTCGTCAGTGTGGCTATCCATAAATTCAAACATGTTGTCTCTCCGCTTTATTTGCCTGACTCAGCAAAATTCTTAGAACTCGCCACGCAGCCAGTTGCTAACCCGTTTGACCAGGCCACCGACGCTTGCCTTGGCGGCATATTCTTTGTTGCTACCTGTGGCTTGATGGGTGCGGCCATATTGCAGCAACCCGACCGCAGTCGAGTACACCGGTGCCTGCACGTAATCACTCAAACCACGTATGTTCATGGGCTCTCCCACCCGGACCTGGCTCTGGAAGATCTGCTCTGCACACTCCACAATGCCTTCAATCTGGGCAGCGCCGCCGGTCAAGACCACACCGGCTGCCAGCTGATGCTTGACCCCCTGCGCTTTCAACTCGCTTTGTACCCGCACCAGCTCATCATTCACCATGGAGAGCAACTCGGTGTAACGGGGCTCAATCACTTCAGCCAGTGTCTGCCGTTGCAGGCTGCGCGCCGGGCGACCGCCGACACTGGGTACTTCAATATTGTCTTCCTTGCTGACCAGACGGCCGAGGGCGCAACCGTAGCGCACCTTGATCGCTTCCGCGTCAAGCGGCGGCGTGCCAAAGGCGTAGGCGATGTCGCTGGTCACAGTGCTGCCAGCATACGGGATCACCTTGGTGTGGCGCAGGGCACCGCCGGTAAACAGCGACATATCCATGGTGCCGCCACCGATGTCCACCACGCAGACACCCAGCTCTTTCTCGTCTTCGGTCAACACGGCATAGCTGGAGGCCAGCGCGGAGAAGATCAGTTGATCCACGCGCAAGCCGACCTTCTCCACACATTTCTCGATGTTGCGGGCCATGTCGTTGTGGCAGGTGATCAGGTGAACCTTGGCAGCCATCCGCACACCGGAGAGGCCAACCGGATTCTTGATCCCTTCCTGATAATCGATGGCAAACTCCTGAGGCAGCACATGCAGCACCCGCAGCTCGTCGGAGAGGCGAACCGACTTGGCGGTGTGGATCACGTTGTCCACATCCTCCTGGGTCACCTCTTCATCGGAGATGGGCACCATACCGGTCTCGTTGCGGCAGTCGATATGCTTGCCGGACAACCCCAGATAGACCGAGCTGATCTGGCAATCTGCCATCATCTCGGCCTCTTCCACCGCGCGGCGCAGTGACTTGACCACGGAGTCGAGGTCATTGACCCCGCCCTTCTCCATTCCGCGAGAAGCGTGACTGCCCATACCGATGACGTTCAGTTCACCGTCCGGCAATACTTCCCCGACCAGAACCGCCACCTTGGTTGTGCCGATATCCAGTCCGACAATCAAATTCCTATCTGCGGTGTTGGTCATGCACTTTCTCTTCGCTCTTCTTCCAGCCAACTGCCATTCCGGTGTCATATCGAAGATCCACGTAGGCGACTTGCGCACGGGGTTCGATAACCGGGAAGGCATCGATAAACCGCTGCAACCGGAGCGCAATGTCATTGCGTCCCAGGAACAGCTTGATATTGCCATCCAGGGTCAGTTCCCAGGCATGGCGGGGGGTCAGATTCACCCCCAGCAACTTGTATCCCTTGGCAGCCAGTTGCGACTCGTACTGCCGACTCTCTTTCAACACCCGGGCGGCCTGGTCATCCGGCCCTGACAGCTGCAACAGCGGCGTCTTGACCCGATCCGGGGCACTGAATACCTTGCCCTTGGTGTTGACGAAGCGGTTGCCATTCCAGCGCGCCGCCACATCTTGTTCCGTGAGGTAGATCTTGATCTTGTTCGGCCACTTCTTTCGTACCGAGACCGAGGCCACCCATGGCAAGGCATTGAGCCTTGCCTGCAATTCGTTGACGTCCAATTCGAAGAAGTTACGCAGCTCTGCGCCATCCAGCACGGCCATCCGCAGCTCTTCGGTTTGCAAATACTGGTGTTGCCCCTGCAGCAACAGCTCGCTCATGGGCAACCGGTTGGCATCTGTCAGCCAACCTTTAACATCCAGCGCCGTCCGGTAGCAGCCCCATATCACCAGCAGGAAAAACGCTACCCCTGCGATGAAGCCACCCTTGGTGCGCCCCTGTGCCCTTGCCTCCACCCGATCGATCCCCGTGTAACGCGCTAAACCGGCCTTTGACAGACCGGTTCGCCATTATATAGGCCCCGGCTTGGCGGTCAAAATACTCATTGGGCCCTCAGGCGCCAGATTTCATGCTATCTATGCTCAATTTCATCTCTCCGAGACGACGGGCCAGTGCCCCGACGTTCCCGGCGCCTTGAGTCAGCACCAAATCCCCCTCGCCGATCAGATCGGCCAGCACGGCTGGCACGTCATCTGGCGTGGCGACGAAGATGGGTTCCAGGTTGCCACGCGAGCGAATGGAGCGGCACAGTGCCCGTCCATCAGCGCCCGGGATCGGCTCCTCACCGGCAGCATAAACCTCCAGCATCACCAGCACGTCTACCTTGGAGAGCACATCGGCGAAGTCCTCGTAGAGGTCGCGGGTGCGGGTATAACGGTGCGGCTGGAACACCATCACCAGACGCTTCTCGGGCCAACCGGCACGGGCGGCGTTGATGGTGACCTTCACTTCGCTCGGGTGGTGACCGTAATCGTCCACCAGCATCGCCTTGCCGCGACCGGTTTCAAACTCGCCATACTGCTGGAAGCGACGACCGACCCCTTCAAATTTGGCCAGTGCAGAGATGATGGCCTCGTCGCTGACCCCGTCCTCTGTCGCGACAGCTATCGCCGCTGCGGCGTTCAATGCGTTGTGAATACCCGGCAAATTGAGGGTCACCTGCAGCTCACCCGCCTCTTTGCGGCGAACACGGAAGCAGCTGTGGTTGGTGGTCTGGACAAAATCCAGCACCTGTACATCGGCATCGTCAGAGAGACCGTAGGTCAAGGTCGGACGGGCAATCTCGGGCAACATGCCACGGATCACCGGATCATCGATGCAGACCACCGCCAGCCCGTAGAAGGGCAGATTGTGCAGAAACTCGATGAAGGTGGCCTTCAGCTTGGAGAAATCACCGCCGTAGGTATCCATGTGATCCGCTTCGATGTTGGTCACGATAGAGACCATCGGCTGCAGATGCAGGAAAGAGGCGTCGCTCTCGTCCGCCTCGGCAATCAGGTAGCGGCTGCTGCCCAGTCGGGCATTGGTGCCGGCACTGTTGAGCAGGCCACCGATGACGAAGGTCGGGTCGCGGTCGGCTTCGGCATAGATGCTCGCCACCAGACTGGTGGTGGTGGTCTTGCCGTGGGTACCGGCAATGGCGATACCGTGACGGAAACGCATCAGCTCGGCCAGCATCTCGGCACGGCGCACCACCGGGATCCGCAGTTCGCGGGCCGCCAGCAGCTCCGGGTTGTCCTGCTTGATGGCAGTAGAGACCACTACCACGCTGGCACCCTCAACGTGTTCGGCACTATGGCCGACGAAGATGTGGGCGCCCAGTCCGGCCAACCGCTCGGTCACGGCGTTGCGAGCCAGATCAGAACCCGTTACCTGATACCCTTCGTTGGCAAGCACTTCGGCGATCCCGCCCATACCGGCACCACCGATGCCGATAAAGTGGATGCGACGCACGCGGCGCATTTCGGGGATCACAGTACGCAGTTTTGCCAGTTCAACCTTGGTCATAATCATCTCTTTAGTCTGCCGCAGGCCATGTGCCGTCAAAGCACGGCGGCATCAATACATACAGGTACAAGGCTGCACGGTGTCACCGCTGCAACCTTGCTCATCAATCTTTACCACGCTGCCCGGTTGCGAGCTGTTTGCACTCATCGGCAACCCGCTCGGCCGCATCGGTGATGGCGACGCGGCGAGCCGCTTTCGCCATGTTAAACAGGGTCTCCCTGCGACCAGCCAGCCAGGTCAGGCGCGCCGCCAGTGAGGCAGTGTTCAGCTCGGACTGGGGCAGAAACTCGGCCGCACCGCCGTCGACCAGGGTCAGGGCGTTACGGGTCTGGTGATCATCCACCGCATGGGGCAGTGGCACAAAAATGGCGGCCACACCGGCGGCAGCCACTTCGGAAACAGTCAGCGCACCGGCACGGCAGACCACCAGGTCGGCCCAGGCGTAGGCGCTGGCCATATCCTTGATAAATTCGCTCACCTCGGCATTTATGCCGTGCTGGGCATAGGCAGCAGACACTGTCTCGGCATTGCCCTTGCCACACTGGTGACGCACTTCAATGGGCACGCCGGATGCTGCCACCGCAGCAGGTACCTGCTCGTTGAGCACCCGCGCACCCAGACTGCCACCCACGATCAGCAGATGCAGTGGCTCGGCTCCGCTGCGCAGTTGCGGATCCGGCAGAGCGACCACTTCGGGACGCACCGGATTACCCACCACAGCGGTACGACGGCTCGGCGCGAAGGCACCCGGAAATGCCATCAGCACCCGCCTGGCGATACGGGCCAGCAGCTTGTTGGTCATGCCGGCAGCGGCATTCTGCTCATGGAGCAGCAACGGGATGCCGGAGAACCAGGCCGCCACGCCACCCGGGCCGGAAGCAAAACCGCCCATGCCGAGCACCACATCAGGACGAACGGTCTTGAGCACCTGACGCGCCTGCAGGATCGATTTGACGATGCGATAGGGCGCAACCAACAGTCGTTTGATGCCGTTGCCACGTACTCCCTGAATATCGATGAAGGAGATGGGATAACCGTGGGCGGGCACCAGTTCCGCCTCCATCCGGTCGGCAGTGCCGAGCCAGTGGACAGTCCAGCCCTGGGCCTTCAGGCGATCGGCCACGGCCAGACCGGGGAACACATGCCCACCGGTACCACCTGCCATCACCAACAGAGTCTTGCTCACTAAACCTCCCGCACGCGCGCCTGGGCTGTCGCCTGACGCAACTCAAAATCGATTCGAATCAACATGCTCACCGCCACCGACATGATGATGAGACTGGAACCACCGTAACTGACCAGCGGCAGCGTCAAGCCCTTGGTCGGCATCATGCCGCTGGCCGCGCCGACGTTGACGAAGGTCTGGAAGCTGAACCAGATGCCAATGCCGATGGCCAGATAACCGTCATAGAGCCGCTCTGCCACCAGCGCGCGATGCCCCAGCTTGAGCGCCTTGACCGCCAGCGCAAAAATCAGGAACAGGGCGCCCAGCACCCCGACGTAACCCAGCTCTTCACCGAGGATCGCAAACACGAAGTCGGTGTGCGCTTCCGGCAGGTACTCCATCTTCTGGATAGAGTTGCCAAGCCCTTCGCCAAACCAGCTGCCACGACCAAACGCCATCAGCGACTGGGTCAACTGGTAGCCACTGCCAAACGGATCGGCCCAGGGATCCATAAAGGAGGTCACCCGCCGCATCCGGTAGGGCTCGACGATGATCAGCATCACCACCGAACCGAGGCCCGCGCCGATCAGGGTCAAAAACTGCCCCAGTCGGGCACCGGCCAGAAACAGCATGCCAAACGAGGTAACGAACATCACTACGGTGGAACCCAGGTCCGGCTGCAACAGCAGCAAGACCGCCAGCACCCCGAACACCGCCAGCGGTTTCAAAAAGCCGATCCAGGCTTCGCGCACTTCGCTCTGGCGCCGTACCAGATAGCCGGCCAGATAGACAAACAGCGCCAGCTTGCCAAACTCGGCAGGCTGCAGGTTGAAGGGGCCGAGCGGCAACCAGCGCACCGCACCGTTGACGTTCCGCCCCACCAGCAAAACCAGCACCAGCATCAAGATCGCCAGCAGCAACATGGGGCCGTTGTGCTGTTGCCAGCGCGCCATCGGCACCTGCAACACAAACCAGGAGATACCGAGCGCCATCACCAGAAACAGGGCGTGACGCTTCACAAACATGAAGGGGTCATCCCCCAGCGCAATCCCTTCGGGGATCGACGCCGAGGCCACGATGACCACCCCGACCGCCATCAGGGAGAGCGCCAGCAGTACCAGCTGCCGATCGTAGAGACCGGCAGGACGCGCCGGTAACAACCAGCGCTGGAACAGACCTGCTGCTGCGCGAAGGGCGTTCATAGTGCCAGCACCATCTCGGTGAAGCGATCGCCGCGCACCTCGAACGACTTGAACTGATCGAGGCTGGCACAGGCCGGCGCCAACAGCACCCAGTCACCGGGCTTGGCATCGGCCGCTGCTTTGGCAACTGCAGCGGCCAGGTCGGCCACCCGTTCGGTCTGCTCGCCCAGTGCCAGCAGCACCTCGGCATCCTGACCAAAGCAGTACATGTGATCGATCTGGTTGCCCAGCAGCGCCTGGATCGGGCCAAAATCCTGCCCCTTGCCCTGACCACCGGCCAGCAACAGCAGGCGCCCCTTGACCGACTCGCGCACACCGGCAACGGCAGCCAGCGTGGCCCCCACGTTGGTGGCTTTGGAGTCGTTGATCCAGCGCACCCCGTTCACCTCGCGCACGAAGCGGGCACGATGGGGCAAGCCCTCGAAACGACGCAGCACGGTAAGCTGAGCCGCACGGGGAATACCGACCGCATCGCACAGCGCCATGGCCGCAAGGGCGTTGGCCTGATTGTGGGCACCGACGATCTTCATCTCGTCCACCGCCAGCAGCGGTTCGCCGTGCAGGGTCAACCAGTAGCGACCATCCAGCAGGCAACGGCCATAGCCATTGCAATCAAGACCAAAGCTCTGCCACACCTGACCCACATCGGGCAGGGTCTGGGCATCGTCACGATTGACCAGAATGTGTTTGGAGTGCTGATGGATCTCCATCTTGGCGGCGCGATAGTCGGCCATGCCCTGATAGCGATCCATGTGATCTTCTGAGAGGTTCAGCACCACGGAGGCGGCAGCACGCAAACTATGAGTAGTTTCCAGCTGGAAGCTGGAGAGCTCCAGCACGCAGAGATCCATCGGCTGCTTGAGCAGCTCCAGCGCAGGCGTGCCGATATTGCCGCCCACACCGACATTGAGACCGGCTTCGGCAATCATCTCGCCCACCAGGGTAGTGACGGTGCTCTTGCCGTTCGAGCCGGTGATGGCGATGACCGGGGTCTGGGTCTCGCGCACAAACAGCTCGATATCACCGACGATCTGCACACCACACTCGGCAGCCGCTTTCAGTTCGGGGGTCGCCAGCGCGATGCCCGGGCTCGCGACGATCATGTGCGCCTGCTTGAGCAGTGCCTCGTCGAGACCGTGAATAAGCTCCACCTCCGGCGGCAGTTGATCCTTGCCGGGCGGGTTGGCACGGGTATCCATCACCAGTGGCGTCACGCCACGGCCGAGGAAGTAATCGACACAGGAGAGCCCAGTTTTGCCCAATCCGATGATGATGACCATGGCCTTACCTCACCTTCAGGGTGGCAAGACCCAGCAGCACCAGCACGAGGGTAATGATCCAGAAGCGCACAATGACGCGCGGCTCCGGCCAGCCCTTCTTCTCGTAGTGGTGATGGATCGGCGCCATGCGGAAGATCCGCACGCCGCGCAGCTTGTAGGAACCCACCTGCAGGATCACCGAGACGGTCTCCATCACGAAGACGCCGCCCATGATCACCAGCAGGAACTCCTGACGGACCAGCACGGCGATGGTGCCGAGCGCGCCGCCCAGCGCCAGGGAACCAACGTCCCCCATGAAGACCTGCGCCGGATAGGTGTTGAACCAGAGGAAACCCAGACCTGCGCCGACGATGGCAGTACAGACGATCACCAGCTCGGAGGTATAGGGCACGTAGGGAATGTGCAGGTAGTTGGCAAAGTTGACGTTACCGGTAGCCCAGGCGATCAGGGCAAAGCCCCCCGCCACCATCACGGTCGGCATGATGGCCAGACCGTCGAGACCGTCGGTCAGGTTGACCGCGTTGGAGGTGCCGACGATGACAAAGTAGGTCAGTACGATAAACATCAAGCCAAGCTGCGGCATCACATCCTTGAGGAAAGGCACCACCAGCTGGGTTTGGCCCTCATGGGTTGCGGTCGCATAGAGGAACACCGCCACCGCCAGCGCTACCGCGGATTGCCAGAAATACTTCCAGCGCGCGATCAGGCCGTCGGTATTCTTGCGCACCACCTTGAGGTAGTCGTCGGCAAAGCCGATGGCGCCATAGGCACCCAGCACAAACAGCACCAGCCAGACATAGGGGTTGTCGAGGCGGCACCAGAGCAGCACAGACGTGAAAATCGCAGCAATGATCATCAGGCCACCCATGGTCGGGGTACCCCGCTTGCTGAGGTGGGACTCGGGACCGTCGTTGCGGATCACTTGACCGAATTTCAGGATCTGCAGGCGACGGATCAGGCGTGGCCCCATCCAGAGGGCAACCCCCAGTCCGGTAATGATCGACAGGATGGCGCGAAACGTCAGGTAGGAGAAGACGTTGAAGAAGGTGAAGTGCGGTGTGAGCAGTTCGGCCAGCCAGACTAGCATGTGGCTGACTCCTGACGGTCTTTGACCATCTCGACGATATCTTCCATGCGGGAGCCACGTGCCCCCTTGACCAGAATCGAAATTTCCTGATGTGTATTTATCATTTGCGCAAGCACTTCAAACAACGACGCCTTGTTATCGAAATGTCGGCCAACCGCGGCATCTGCGGTGTGGCGACTCTCTTCCCCCACTGTCAGCACGGCATCCAGACCGCGCTCGCGGGCATGACGGCCAACCCGGGCGTGTTGCTCGGCAGACTCCTCACCCAGTTCCCGCATATCACCAAACACCAGCACCTTGAAGCCGCCCATGGCGGTCAGGGCATCGATGCCCGCCAGCACGGATTCCACACTGGCATTGTAGGTATCGTCCACCAGGGTCAGACCGCCCCAGCGCTGCACGCAGAAGCGCCCCTTGACCGGCGCCATCTGCTCCAGCCCCGCCTTGACGGAGCCGAGGGATGCGCCGAGGGCCAGACAGCCCGCGGCGGCAGCCAGTGCGTTGGCCACGTTGTGGCGACCCGGGATCGCCAGAGTCAGGCTCAGCTCACCCTGCGGGGTCACCATCACGAACTCGGCGCAGCCTTGTTCGTTGAGCACAAGGTTGCGCGCGTGGAACGGCTGGCTCTGATCTTCGATGGAGAAGGCGCACTGAATGCCGCGTTCCCGCCACTTCGGCCAGAATTCGTTGTCGGCATTGACGATGGCGGTGCCAGCCTGGCTCAGCCCCTCAAAAATTTCGCTCTTGGCGTGGAACACCCCTTCCAGCGAGCCGAAGCCCTCCAGATGGGCCGCCGCCACGTTGTTGATGATGGCGGCATCGGGTTTGGCCAGCGAGGTAGTCCAGGCGATCTCGCCCGGATGGTTGGCACCCAGCTCCATCACCGCAAACTTGTGCTGCGGCTCGAGGCGCAGCAGGGTGAGCGGCACGCCCACCTCGTTGTTGAAGTTGCCAGCGGTGGCCAGCACTTCCCCTTCGTTGCGCAGGATGGCGGTTGCCATCTCCTTCACCGTGGTCTTGCCGCAGCTGCCGGTAATGGCCAGCACTTTCGGGTTGATGCGCTCACGCACCAGTTTGCCGAGACGGCCCAGTCCTTTCAGAGTGTCGGTCACCACCAGCTGGGGGATGGCCAGCGGCAGCTCACGCTCGACCAGCAGGGCAGAGGCCCCTGCCTGAACGGCCTGCTCGCAAAAATCGTGGGCATCGAAGCGCTCGCCGCGCAGAGCAACGAACAGGGCACCCGCGCCCAAAGTGCGGGTGTCGGTACTGACGACGGTGATCTCGCCGTCGTCACCAATCAGACGGGCATCGAGTACCTGCGCCAGCTCGGCAAGCCTGAGGGTCATCATTTGAATGACTCCAATAATGTGTGCAAGGCGGCCGCGACGGTTTCCCGGTCGCTGTAGTGCCGCTTGTCGGTTCCAATGATCTGATAATCCTCGTGACCCTTACCGGCCACCAGGATGATGTCCTGTTTGCTCGCCTGACCGATGGCCAGCGCAATCGCCTTGACCCGGTCGTGCTCCACCTGCACCGCAGCAGGATCGCGAAGACCCGCCACCATGTCGGCCATGATCCGGGCCGGCTCCTCGGTACGGGGATTGTCGTCGGTCAGGATCACGCGATCCGCATACTGCTCGGCCATGGCGGCCATCATGGGGCGCTTGCCGCGATCGCGGTCGCCACCACAACCGACCAGGCACCAGAGCTGGCCTGTGCAGTGCACCCGCAGGGCCTGCAACGCCTTCTCCAGCGCATCCGGGGTGTGGGCGTAATCGACCACCGCCAGCGGCGTATCGCCACCGCCGAAACACTCCATGCGACCGGTCACTGGCTGCAATTTCGGGGCAGTTGCCAGCAGCTCGTTGAAGTCGTAACCAAGCACCAGCATCACGCCCATCGCGGCCAGCACATTGCTGACGTTGAAGCGCCCGAGCAAGGGGGCGGATAATACACCATTCCCCCAGCTTGAGTTAATCTGCGCGCGAAAACCTTGCTGGTGAAAATCGAGCTGCTGCGCCGTTAATTGACGGCCAGAATGGTGTTCAATCGGGCCATTAACGCTGAACGCCACAGCTGCCGGGTACTTTTCGAGCCACTTGGCACCCAGCTCGTCATCGCGGTTGATCACTGCATTCGACTCATCGACCAGTTGCAGCAACTGCTCTTTGGCCGCGCCATAGGCTTCCATGGTGCCGTGGTAGTCGAGGTGATCCCGGCTCAGGTTGGTGAAAACGGCAGCGGCAAACGGCAGTGCGGCAACACGATGCTGCACCAGACCATGGCTGGAGACCTCCATAGCCACCAGATCCGCCCCCTGCGCTTGCAGCGCAGCCAGATTGGCTTGCACCTGCACGGCACTGCCGGTGGTATTTTCCGCTTCGATCAAATTGCCAAACAGGCCGTTGCCGATGGTGCCCATCACACCCGCCTTGCCACCCAGCAGGGTGCGCCAGTTGGCGACCAGCAGCGCTGTAGTGCTCTTGCCGTTGGTGCCGGTGATCCCGACCAGATCCAATTTTTGGGCTGGCTGATCGTAGAAATAGCCCGCAAGAGCAGAGAGGTGAGCGGGCAGATCCCGCATCCCGATACAGGGAACCGGAGTCGATGGTGGGATAAATTCACCATCCTCCTCAAACACAACAGCGGTCGCTCCCTGAGCCACCGCCTGTTCGATAAACCGTCTGCCATCCACCTGATGACCACGAATGGCCACGAAAAGCGAGCCGGGGCCAACCCGCCGACTATCCAGCTGGATATCGGTCAAGGTGAGCGCCGGCGCCTGGATACCGAAGGGGCGCAGTAATGCATCAAGTGCGCGGGACAAGAGAAGCCTCCGTACGGGCAAGTTTGGTGGGCACCGCTGGCGGCACCGCATCGGGACGAATATTGAAGAGCTGCAGCACCCCGCCCATGGCCTCTGCAAACGGTGGGGTCGCCACAGCGCCGCCATAATAGGCGCTGCCTTTTGGCTCGTTGATCACCACCACCATGACGAAACGGGGATCACTGGCGGGTGCGAAACCGGCAAACCAGGCCATGTAATCCTTGCCATAGCCACCGGCGACGGCGACCTTGGCGGTACCACTCTTGCCACCAACCCGATAGCCCGGGATCTTGGCTTTTGGAATGGCGTTGTCGACCACATACTCCAGCGCCTGCAACATGGCAGCGGCGTTGTTGTGATCAATCACCTGCTCACCCTTGGGCGGCGTAGTCACCTTGACGATGGAGAGCGGCACCCGTTTGCCCTTGTTGGCCAGGGTGGCGTAGGCGGAAGCCAGCTGCAGCGGGGTGACTCGCAGACCATAACCGAACGAGAGGGTCGCTCGCTCGATATCGGACCAGCGACGACGCTGGGGCAGCATGCCGCTGCTCTCGCCCATCAGCCCGCTGCCAGTATCCATGCCGAAACCGAACATGCTGAGGGTATTGATCATCTCCTGCGCCGGCATCCGCAGCGCGATACGCGACATACCGATGTTGGAGGAGTAGCGCAGGATGTCGTAGAGGTTGGTCGCCTTGTGGATACTGACGTCCTTGATCTGCTTGGCACCGATAAAGAGCGGACCACCGGGAATGAAATCTTTCCAGCTGGTGACACCTGCCTGCAAGGCACTGAGCAAAATCAATGGCTTGACGGTCGAACCCGGCTCGTAGGTATCGGTCACCACCCGGTTGCGTACCCGGAAGCTCTGATACTGGCCGCGGTTGTTCGGGTTATAGGAGGGGGTGTTGACCATGGCGAGCACTTCACCGGTCTTGATATCCAGCATCACCATGGAGCCGGAGGTCGCCTTGTTCTCGTCGGTTGCCCGCTTGAGGGCACGGTAGGCCAGTGCCTGCACCCGCTGATCGATACTAAGCTGCAGATCGTTGGCGTTCTTGCCCTCTTTGACGATGCCAAGCCGCTCGATGACGCGACCTTGACGATCCTTTCGTACCCGCATTTCGCCGGGTGTCGCCGTCAGCCACTCGTTGTAGCTGCGCTCAATCCCTTCAATACCGCTGCCATCAATGTTGGTCACCCCCACCAGATGGGCGCTGATCTCGCCGGTCGGATAGAAGCGGCGCGCTTCGGGGCGCAGGTAAACGCCACCCAGCTTGAGCCCCTTGATATATTCCGCCACCGCAGGAGTAACCTGACGCTGCAGATAGACGAAGCGCTTGCTGGGGTTGGCGATGCGATGCTTGAGGGTATTGATGTCGAGCTTGAGCACGGCGGAGAGCGCCAGCCAGGCTCGCTCATTATTGATAGCCCCGGATTCATGCACCGTCTTGGGATCGGCCCAGACCGCCTCGACCGGTACCGAAACCGCCAGCTGCTCGCCGTTGCGATCGGTGATCATGCCGCGCACCGCCTGGGTAGAGGTGGTACGCAGGGAGCGCATGTCACCCTCCTGACGCAGACGATCCGGATTGATCACCTGGATCCAGGCCAGACGCAGGATCAGACCCACAAACGCGATGCCGATAAACACCGCAAGCGTGCGAAAGCGCCACGGATAGATCGATGGCGCTTTGACATTCGCTTTGGCAGCTTTGGCTGTAGCCTTGCGTTTCATGGTTGGGTAATTACCTTCTCGGTGGTCACCAGCGGACGACCCATCTGCAACTTGTCCATCGCCAGACTCGCCACCCGGGAGTGTTCAGCCAGGGTGCCCTGTTCCAGCAACAGGTGGCGCCATTCGATATTGAGGCGATCCTCTTCCGCCATCAGATCGTTCTGCTTGGCCGTCAGACCACGGGTCATGTTGGTCACCAGGATCACGGCAAACGCGGTCACCAGCACGGCGACCGACAGAAAAATCTGCAGCTTGTGCCGCCAGAGATCGGCAACGATCTCCTTGGCCAGATGAACACGCACTTCGCTCATCGCTTACTCCGCCAACCGTTCGGCAACCCGCAGCACCGAGCTGCGTGACCGGCTGTTTTCAGATATTTCATGATCAGAAGGCTTGAGCGCCTTGCCGACCGACTTCAATTTGCGACCGCCTGCCAACTGGGCCTCGGTCAACGGAATGCCGTAAGGCACTTCCGGCCCCTTCTCGTGCTTGCGGATGAAATGCTTTACCAACCGGTCTTCCAGCGAATGGAAGCTGATCACCGACAGACGGCCATGTGGTGCCAGCACTTCCAGCGCACCGTTGAGCGCGGTTTCGATCTCGTCCAGCTCGCTGTTGATATAGATGCGAATGGCCTGGAAGCTGCGAGTTGCCGCATGCTTGCCCTTCTCCTTGCTCGGATTGACCCGGGCAATCATCTCCGCCAGTTGGCGGGTACGCACATAAGGCTCGGTCACCCGGTCGTGCACGATGGCACGGGCGATCTTCTTGGCAAAACGCTCCTCACCGAAGGTCTTCAGCACCCAGGCGATGTCATCCACATCGGCCTTGGCCAGCCACTCGGCGGCGCTCTGACCGGAGGTGGGGTCCATCCGCATATCGAGCGGACCATCTTTCATAAAGCTGAAGCCGCGCTCGGCATCATCCAGCTGGGGTGAAGAGACCCCCAGATCCAGCAGGAAGCCATCCACCTTGCCCAGCAAACCGCGCTCATCGAGATAGGAGGCGATGCCGGAGAAGGGGCCGTGCACAATTTCGAAACGGGGATCCTGGATCTTGGCCGCTTCGGCGATCGCCTGGGGATCGCGGTCGATGGCGATCAGGCGGCCATTGGGGCCAAGGTGCTGCAGGATCAGACGAGAATGACCACCACGGCCAAAAGTACCGTCGACGTAGACACCGTCCGGCTTGATGGCCAGACCTTCAACGGCTTCGTGCAGCAGCACTGTGATGTGTTCAGCGGCTTGGGTCATTTATAAAGAGAAATCCTGTAGTCGTGGTGAGCTTGCCCAATCGTCCCCGGGCAGACCCAAGATGTCGTCATTGACCTGTTGTTGCCAGCGGGCTTCATCCCACAACTCAAACTTGTTGAGCTGGCCCACCAGCATGATTTTCTTGTCCAGCCCCGCATGGTTGCGCAGTGGCTGACTGAGCAGCAGACGGCCATTGCCATCCAGCTCGCATTCGGTTGCATGTCCCAGCAGCAGACGCTGCAAACGGCGCTCTTGCGGATTCATGCTGGAGAGAGTCTTGAGCTTGCGCTCGACCTCTTCCCATTCATTCAGGGGATAAAGCAGCAGACAGGGATGGGCAATATCGATGGTGCAGACCAGCTGGCCGTCGCTTTCGTCGCGCAGCCAATCACGGAATTTGGTCGGAATTGCCAGCCGCCCTTTACTGTCCAGGCTGATGGCATGAGCGCCACGCAACAAATTGCAGTCCCTGAAGGTGAGTGAGCAGGCAGATTGCCCCTCTAAAAACCACTTTGATCCACTTTTCCCCACCTTGAAGTTTAAGGACGTGCAGGGGGCTTTTCAAGCAAGGAGATGGGACAGAGGGAACATATTGACGCAGCAATTGCATGCTGCGGATTGAGTAGGTTGATTTTCCAAGAGTTATTGCTGAAAAAACAGAAAGTGATTAATAAGCAGCAAGTCGGTGAGCGGTCACTATCTGGGCGATATGATGAAACGGAACAATACCACTGCACAGAGCAAAATACTGACACATATCACTGGATAGATGATGTAACCATCTTTCGAACGGCGAGCACGCAGAGACACCAACTGACAAAGCAACAGATTGTAAATAATCAGCAGGGATGTCAGCAGAATATTGGTGGCAAATGTCAGCTCTTGAGCGTAACCAATGTATAAGCCCATCAGAATGAAATTGGCGAGTATCAGATACAGCAAAAACTTCTGAATCGCTTTACCCGAATTTGGGCTCTTTTTTACTCGTGTTATCATGCTTGCTACGTCCTGGATTACACATGATCAGACGACCTTAAATTCAAAAAACTGTTGAGATATATCATGTTTTTATTATTGCGCGATCCTTGCTCAACAATTGCCCCATGACCCGGCTCGTTTTTTTGCTAATGAGTGGGATGTTAATGATATCAACATCTTGCCATGCTTATCACAATTATCACTGGCAAGCTGGTTTCCCAATCCCGATCCAGGGAAAAGGGGTCGACTTGGTCAGCCAGCAGCAACAATTCCTACTGAAGCAGCGCCCTTATCTCCAACAACGTCTTGCGGAGACACAGCCCGTTATTCGCTGGATCGCGGGACAGGTTCACGAACGCAAACTGCCGCCCTTGCTTGCCTTTGTTCCTTTACTGGAAAGCAGTTACCGATTGGATGTGGTCTCTTCTGCTGGCGCCGCAGGCCCTTGGCAGCTGATGCCAGATACCGCCACCCGATTTGCCATTCCCATCACCAGCGAATTTGATGGGCGCTATTCACTGCCATTGGCGACAGAGGCTGCCCTTTCCTATCTGGCATGGCTTTATCGCTTCTTTGGCAATGACTGGCTGCTTGCTATGGCCGCCTACAACGCAGGAGAAGGGCGGGTACTCAATGCGGTTTTAAAAGCGGGGACACGTAATATATGGGAACTGGAACTTCCGACTGAAACACGCGTTTATGTCGCGCGCTTTGTTGCGCTGGCAAGACTGCTTGATATGGCTGACAGCTATCAGTTTCAACTTCCGCCATGGCACAGCGGCAATGACTTGCAAATATTCCGTCATCCGAACGGCTGCTCACTGCCCGCGTGGGCTCAGGCAAAAGGCGTATCAATGAATGAAGCCAGCCGCTGGAATCCGGCCTGGCAACTCCCTGTCGCGCAAGGGATAACCCATTGCCCTATCGTCTATAGCAAGGGCAAAGCCCCCACCGCCAACCGGAAGAAAGGGGCGACCGCCATTGTCAAAGCGGTCTCACTGGACAGTCTGCATGATCCCCTGTTGCTGAAAGCTGCCAGGGGGCTTGATATGAGTCGAGGCGAGATCAGACTGGAACGCTTGCCTGATCCTCTTGGGATTCAGCAGAAGCGGCCGCTGATTGCGGCACCATGAAACAGTGGCGCCAATGGCTCAGTACAGGAGCCAAATCAACCTCTTCCGGATATGACCAGCGAGCACCATAAAAGCAGAGCTGCCGACCAATAGCGCGACGATGAGTGATGTTGCAATCCAGCGCAATTCGCGGCAACAGGGAGAGCGTCACCGTTTCGGGTAATTCAAATCGAGCCGGAGCAAGGAAACCGACCCCGCCCGGGCCAATATCTTTGATCACTGCGCGGCCGATGCTCTTATCAAACAGCAATCCGGAAATCAGCAATCTGGCCGCAATCCCGCAACTCTGTGACTCAAAAGGCGTAGTTCCATCGTGCAGATACCAGCGCGGTACCTTTCTGCGTGGATCATTTTGCGAGGTATGCAGCGGAAACTCGATCTCAGGGTCGTCCATGGGAAATCATCTCCTTGGCATGACTAGCTGCCGCTTGCGTTTGGGAGCTGAAAAGTTGCTCCAGATTCGTTTCTGCCTGAGTTGTCATGACCAGCAATTCAATGCGCCGATTACGGCTGCTTTGCGGATTCCGGGTATCTTCCAGCATGGTATCGGCCATCGCGACAACCTGCCCGACCCGTTCAGGTGGCATGCCACCCACCAGCAACACCCGTCTTGCCATCATGGCGCGGTCTGACGACAGCTCCCAGTTGCTGTAATTGTCACCGGCAAACGGTGTGCTGTCGGTATGGCCAGAAATCATGACCCGATTCTCGATACGCTGGAATATGGGTGCCAGCGCCATCAACATATGGCGAAAGAAAGGGCTGATACGGGCACTGCCGCGGCTATACATTTCCCGATCCGCGTCATCACGGATCAGGATCCGCAATCCTTGGGGAACAATTTGAATCTCGAGGTTATTCTTCGCCTGCATCTGCTCAGCAAGATGGTCGATAAAGCTGGCCAGCTGCTTCATCTGAGCCTCACCCTCAAGCTTACCTATCAACAGCTTTTCATACCCGCCGCCCGGACCATCAGAAAAAATGCTCTGATTACGATCCATATGCTTTGGCATCAGCTGACCCTGCTGATCGAACTTGGGGTTAAGCTCATCCATCACAGAGGGGTTGCCACCGAGATCGACAGGATAGGGGCTGTTGCGAATATCAAACGGGTTGGCCTCACTGTCCATGATGCTGTAGTCCCGCAGGCGGCTGGCAACGACTTCCCGCTCCTCCTGATTTGACACAGCGAGGATCCAAAGCACCATGAAGAACGCCATCATGGCCAACGTGAAGTCGGCAAATGCCACCTTCCAGGCGCCTCCCCCTTTGGGACCGCTGTTACGACGCTGCTGGCGCTTGACGATAATCTGTTCGTGATTGCGCATTACATCGCCCTGTTGGTCACCCAATCTTCCAGCTCAAGGAAGCTTGGTTTGACTTCAGGCTCCAGGATCTTGCGACCCGAATCGACGGCAAGCAGCGGTGTCTTGCCACGCAACTGGGCAATCAGGATCGACTTGATGCACATCAACAAACCGATACGGCGCTTGACCATCTCTTCCATGGCATTGCTAATTGGCTCCAGCAAGCAGTAGCAGAGGAAAATACCGATAAAGGTGCCCACCAGAGCGGCCGCCACATGGACACCGATATTGCTCAGTGGGCCGTCCAGTTGCTGCATGGTGATGATGATCCCCATCACCGCAGCAAGAATGCCGAAGCCCGGGCAGGCCTCGCCGGTTTTGTGCAAGGCATGAGCAGGCTTGAGCATGTCTTCTTCAATGGCCATAATCTCCTGCTCCAGCACGGTATCCAGTTCATGGGGTGTGATCTTGCCCATTCCGAGCAGACGCAGGTTATCGATAATGAAACCAAGCAGTTGGGGATCTTCCGAAATCTGGGGATACATCAAGAAAACCGAGCTCTGCTGGGGATTTTCAATATGCTCGTCGAGCGCCTTCATCCCCTTATTGCGTGTCTCTTCAAGCAGTTGATGCATCAGAGTCAACAGCTCACGATAGACCTCTTTCTCTTCTTTGTTGGCTTTGAAGCACATTTTTATCTGCCGCCACATTTCATGCATCACCTCTTTCGAGTTGCCAAGAAACATGGAGCCTACCGCTGCGCCGATAATGATGATGAGTTCGGCTGGCTGCCACAAGGCGGCGAGGTTCCCCCCGGCCATCATGAAGCCACCCAGCACGCACACTAATATGACGCCGATGCCAATCTGTTTTTGCATGAATGTTCCCGCACGATACAAGAAGGGTCACCAGTAAAGGTGAAGCACTACTATATGGAGTCGACCAATCGCTGCTTTAGCTGAAGTACGCATTGTTTGTGCAACTGACAAACCCGGGATTCGGTTAATCCCAGCACCAGCGCGATCTCTTTCATGTTGAGCTCTTGCTGGTAATAGAGGGAAAGCAATAACTGCTCGCGTTTATCCAGAGTGGCCAACACCTTGCTGATGGTCATCGCCATATCGACATCATCAGACTCGGTTGTTGGCGCCTTGCCGCCATTCTCCAGCCACTCTTCTAGGCTCTGCAGTGCTTCAGCCTGGCTGGCGTAGGACAACTGACGCACCTCATCCACCGAACAGTCGAGCGCAGTAGCAAGTTCTTGTTCTGAGGGGGGTCGGCCCAAACAATTGTGCAGTTCACGCTGCACCTGATTATGGCCATGCACCTGCTGTCGCAGCTGACGGGGTCGCCAGTCCAGACGGCGCAACTCATCGAGCATGGCACCACGGATCCGTTTGAAAGCATAACTTTCAAACTGGGCATCTGGCTCGCTGCCATAACGGCGCCACGCCTCCAGCAATCCCATCATTCCCACCTGTTCCATGTCCTCCTGATCAAAACAGGCACTGACCTGGCTGCGCAGATGGCTGGCAGCTCGCTTCACCAAGGGCAGATAGCGAGCAAGAATGGCGGGCTCTCCCGTGCGAGGAAGTTGCGGAGTATCGGCAAACTCTTGTTGAGCATCCCAAACGGAATCAGTCATATCGTGGCTACTGTACCAGCACCTTGGTTATCAGCACTTCATCCAGATAGGGCTTGTAGCCATATCCCTGTACCGTAGTGACCAGTTTGTCGCGCAGAGAGACCTGCAACTTGGAAATATTCTGCAGCTCGACTTTTACGTCATCATGGGAGCGGTGGCTGAAATACTGCACCATGGCATTGCGGATCAGTGGTGTCAGTTCATCCAGCTTGGCAACCTGCGCCGGGTTGTAGGTCACCAGTGCCAGCTCCAGCACCAGATAATGGGACTGTTCACCCCCTTCCAGACTGATGACAAAGCGCTCCATCGGCTTGAACAGCGGAGTGCTGCTCAGCTCGGGCTTTGGCTCTGCCAATCCGAGCCAGACTTCGACCACATCGCGCTTAAGCCATGCGCCATAGGCCAGTATGGCCAACAGACACAGAGCCATGACGAATATCATCAACCACTTCATGACACGCCGCATAATGTAAAACCACCCTCGTTATTACGGGTTAAAAATCAGACCAGTGTATTGAGCCAGTCGTGCACCGTATCCCATTGGGAGTCCGGATCATCCTGCCACTGGCGGCGGCCAGCCAGGATCTTCTCCTGTTGCCACCGCTCCTGCTGTCCCTGTTCGCCGCCCTGTCCCACATTGACCTCGACCCCGCCGGCATGATGGGGCGCCAGGCTCATGCGCAAGCGCTCCATCGACTGGATCATCGCATCACGCACCGCCGGATTGGTCACGTTCAACTGGACATTGAGCCGGTCACCATCGAGCTTGACGGTCAACTCCAGTCGCCCCAGCTCTGGCGGGTCCAGCCGGATATGAGCCTGTTTCACCTGTTGATTGACCTGCAGTTCAACCTTGTCCTGAAGCAGGTTAACCAGCTGCTGTCCCCACTGGCTCTGGTTGTCTGACAACCGGACAGGAGCCCACTGATAGTCGGCAGGACGCGGCGGTACAGCAGCGAGTTGGCCGACTGCCAGCTGGCGAGCATCTGGCAACCTGTTTTCTATCGCAGCGGTATCAGGCACATTTCCAGCATCGAGACCAGCGGCCATAATCGGCAAGGTGAAGCGGCCGGGCAATACACCGGTTTGCCCATTTGATTTGGCAAGCAACGTAGAGAGCGTCTGTTCTGCAGCAGCAGAGACCATTTCACGACGCGGCATCACTTCTTGCTCGGGCAGCGTGGTCGCACTCCCCATCAAGGCACGAAGAGAGGGCGGCAATTTGTTATCCACCAGCGGCTGGCAACTTTTTTCTCTGTCCACTCTGACAAGCTCACCACCACTATGACTCTCGCCTCTGGCTTGAACGTTGCTTAAACGAAAACCATCAAGATCGGCATCACTCACTCTGACAAAGAGAGGAGGCATATTGGTAAACGCTTGCAGCTGTTCAGCCGGATCGCCTTCCGCCCCCGGCTGTTCGATCTCTTTTTCTGTTTCCGCAACATCGCTGGCTGCCAGCTCGGGCAAGGGCAATGCAACCAGAGGATCCGCCACCTCATCCAGCGGTTGATATAACTCCCCTTCACTACCGGCTTGGCCGGACAAACGGTTCAAGGCCGTGACATCAGGCGAATACGCAGCGTCAAAACCGCTAAATTGAATCAATCCCATTGCTCTGTCTCACCGTAGGCGGTCAAACCTTCACGAATCGAAGAAAGCTGCTGCCACTCCTGTTTACGAACCTGGGTCTCCTGCTCGCAGAGTTGCAATGCCTGTCGATACAAAATTCGGGCTTTATCTCTTGCTGGTTGCAACGCAGTCCAGAGTTGGGGATTGCGGCTAACTTGAGAGACAAATTGTGCGAAACGCCCATCGGTTAGCCTGACTGCATCCCACTGGCCAGCTTGCGCTTGTTGCAGCAAGAGCGTACCCAACCCCAATAACTGACGCTGGCGAGTCTGCAGTTCGGTCTCACGCAACACGGGAGCAATACCTGACATGACGAGCCCCAAAAAGAAGATGAACCAGCCCACAAGCAAGGAGTGGGCCAGACCGAGAACCAAGAAATTTCAATATGTTGGGGGTAAGGAAGAACGGAGAGGAAGGAAGTACTACTTCCGCATTAACGAGGATGACGCGCCATTGCTTCCCAACCCTCTTTCAGCTCTTGCAGGATTTTGCGCACTTCGGCGAACCCCTCAACATTGTTGGAAACGCTGATTTCGAACAATTTTTGACCGCAGTAGTCATAAAGACGATGCAGATTGACCGCCAGTTCGCCCCCCTTATTCATATCAAGCGCACTGTCCAGCCCACCCAGGATCTGCAGACACTTGTTGATGGCCAACCCTTTGCGCTCAAACTGTTTCGCCAAGATATGCCCTTCTGCTCTGGCTATCTCATCAAGCAAGCCATCCATCAACATCAGCACCAGCTGATATGGATCGGCACTCGCGGCCTTGGCTTCTGTGGCGGCAAATCGATAGGCATCATAGCCATCTTCAGATTCAAACATGGGTCACTCGCTATTGCAGGTTCAAACCAGTTCATCCAGGGGAAAAGCTTACAGTGCTCCCATGGTCTGCATCATCTGGTTCATGGTGGTGAATTGATTGAGGTAACGCTTGTAAACAGATTCCATCCGTTTATTCAGCGACTCCATTTTATCATCAAGTCGCTTTTGATTGGCTTCCAATGTGCTCTTGCGAGTGGCCATCACACCATTGGTCTTGGAGAAAGGATCGAGCACCTTGCTCATCCGCTTGAGCAAACCGTCATCCCCCATCAGCGCCTTGCCGAGCAGTTCAGGGTCCTTCTCAAGCGATTTTTTGAAATCAGAGTCACTAAACACCAGCTTGCCCGACTTCTCGGTTTTGATACCAAGCTGAGTCAGGGTCATGCCTGCAGGCAGATTGCGAACCGCGTTGGCCAGCGCACCTTTCAAACCTCGCACCGTAGCATCAGAAGCCAGTACGCCTTTTGCCTTGATATCGGTGGATGTCTCTTTGTTCAGCAGATCCAGCAGTTCGTTATAGCTATCAACAAATTTCTTCAATGAGCCGGTGACGGCTTCATTGTCATAAGCCACTGTCACCTGCATCGGACCATCGGTTGGTTTTTGCACCTTGGTGAGATCCAGCGTCAGCCCTTCAACTACGTTTTCAATTTTGTTGGTCGGCGACTTGATCTCCAGCGCACCGTCACCAACCCCCATCTTGATGATGGAGTCCTGACCCGGGGTGATCACCTTGCCATCGATAAAAGCCTTACCGAACGCTGAAGCCGGGTCGCCATCATAGGTGGGGGTAAACACCTTGGCTACTCCGCTCTCTTTGCTGGTCAGCACCAGGTTAACCTTGCCATCCGTGCGGATCAGGCTTGCCTTGACCCCAGGGTTATCCGCCGAATCATTTATCGCAGAAACCAGACTCTGGGCTGTCGCCCCCGCAGGCAAGGTCGCCAAGTCGATAGCAAACGCCTTGCCATCAAGGGTGAACGACACTTTGCCGGTGGTTGGCAATAGCGCCTTTTCATCTGCCAGTTGCACCCCGAACTGATGGGCCTGTGCAAGTTGCTTGACCTCAAAGTTATATTGCCCCGGGGTCGCCTTGCCATTGCTGGTGACCGTCATGATCCCCTCTTGTGAGAGGCTGGCTTTCTGGGCCTGCAACGCCGCCGGCTTGTTCAAATCTTTCAGCAGAGTCTGAAAGCTGGAGAGTTTGGAGTTAATGGATGACAGCGAACTCTGCTGCGCCTTGACATTGGCTAGCTGCCCCTTGAGCAGCTTGTCCATGTTCTTGCGCTCATTGGTCACCATATTCATCGCGGCTGAAGCGGGATCGACCTGCATATATCAACTCCTTCGGTATCAGGGCAAGACTTGCTTGTTGAAAAAGGCTGTTTCGCCAGCACTTTTCAACCGGCAAGGGAAAGGAAAGAGGCCGCCACACAGGTAGCGGCCCTTATAGCGATTAACGCAGCAGACCGGTGACCATACCAGTCATCTGGTTTGCCTGACCCAGCACAGACATGCCAGCTTGCATCAGCATCTGGTTCTTGGTCATGTTGGTGCTTTCGGTGGCGAAATCGGCATCCATGATACGGCCCTTGGCGATATCGGTGTTCTCTTTCATGTTGGAGAGGTTGTTAACGGTGTGCTCCAGACGGTTGATATTGGCACCGAAAGCGGAACGTACGCTGGTGATATCCTGCATAAAGGATTCCAGCTCACCGATGGCCTTCTGGGCGTGTTCCTGGCTCTGCAGACCATATTTCAGGGTGCCAGAGTCCAAACCGGAGCCAGCGGTCATGGCAGCAGCAGAGACCGTATTCAACGCTTTCTGCTTGTCTTCAACCGCGATCTGGGCAGTAACTACTTCCGCATTTTTAGCGTCGGCTAATCCTTTTGCATCTTCCCAAGTTTTCTTGTTAGTGGCATTGGTCGTATCGGCATCATAGATTCGCTTGGCATCATCTTCCTTTTTCTTCAGAGGTGCATATTCACCCTGCTTGTCCTGCAGCGTAGTCTGAGCAGTTGTCAGGTCATTTTCCGGACTAGTCATTGCAGCAAAAGCCGCAGTATCTGTTGCGCTCATGGCGGCACCACCGACAACCTTCTTCAGGGTTTCACCAATATCTACGGTAAGTGTTTCTTTATCAGTGCCGCCAATCTGGAAAGTCACCTTACCCTTGGCAAATTTGCCATTGGTGCTATCCAGCAGGTTTTCACCACCGAAGGTGGTATTGCCGGCGATATTTTTCAGCTCTTTGGTCAGCTCGCCAAATTCGGCGTTCATGGCGGCGATATCTTTATCGCTGCTGGTACCGTTGGCGGCCTGGGTAGCCAGATCCTTCATGCGCTGAACGATATTGGTCATCTCGTCCATGGCACCTTCGGCAGTCTGCATCATGGAGATGGCATCCTGGGCGTTGCGCATCCCCACTTTCTGGCTGTTGGACTGGGATTGCAGACGGGTAGCAATTTGCAGACCAGCGGCATCGTCAGCAGCAGAGTTGATGCGCATACCGGTACCCAGACGCTGCATGGCAGTGCTGGCCAGCTTGTTGGTTGAAGCCAGCTGATTCTGGGTGACCATGGCGGCAAAGTTGGTGTGGATTGACAGACTCATTTTCGTTTCCTCGAAATAGATGCTGCCACAGGCAGCGTTTGGGTTGACCCCAATGAAGAACGACCACAGCGTCGTGAAAATTAAATCTTTTTTTGCTGAACGGCAGTTTCTCTTGGCCCCCCCGTTCAGTACTCAACAATGTTCTCGCAAGCAGATCGCTTCGTCACAGGCACAAGAGGGCATCACAGAGATAAAAAAACCGCACAAGTCAGCTTGTGCGGTTTTTTAACGATGAGACAGGTCAGCGCTATCAAGTGAGTAACGCAACCACCCCTTGCCGAGTGACGTTGGCCTGCGCCAGCAGACCGGACATGGTGCCCATATAGCCGCCTTGTGAGAGGCGGGCGGCCAGAGAGGATTGCAACTGTGCCAGCTCCTCCTGTTTCAGGTTCTGACTGCGAGCCTTGACCTTGTCCAGTTGCAGCACCATCTTCTGGCGAAACTGTTTCAACTCCCGAACCGATTGCTCAATCTCGCCAAGTACTTTTTGCAGCCGCTGCCGCTCCTGACGGATCTCCCCTTTGGCAATCCCTTCGGCCATGTGAGTCAGCGCTCCGGCCCTGGGCTTGAACTGCACCGGGATCGGGTTGCCTGCCGGGATACGAATCCCCTCGCCCCGGATCAGTACCGGCTCATCCAGTTTGCGACGATGAGGTTCCGCGACAGAGAGCTCCAGCTTGCCCAACTCATTCAGCCGAGCCCGGATATGCTCTTTACGCAGCGCCCGATCGAGTATGGTTGCGACCTCCCCCTCTCGTGCTCCGGCCGGGATGGTCACCTCCACCGCACTACTGCTTTGGGGGAAAGAAAACACCAGTCGCTCAGTGCTATTTTTGGCGCTTAATAAATCCAGATGCTCGGCACTGAACCGGGTGCGCAGTTCCTGAGGTGACGCAAGAAGTCTGGGCTTGAGCTCGTCAGTCAAAGGGCCTCTTGGTTGGGTGACTTTCTCTTCCAGCATTTTTAAGCGGTTGGCAACGTCACTGCTGGCCAGCTCACGCTGACCCAACTGGCGTTCCAGCCGCTTCAATTCACCCCAAACCTGATTGAGTGCCTGTTCCCCACCCTGAGCATGGGCAATGCGCTGTTGCGCTGCGCCGATCAGGGCCCATCTGTCCATCCGGATAATATTGGGGTGGCGCTCGTTCTGCTTTCGATTTTCCGGAGTGTGAGCCTGTGCAGTTGCGCGGCCCTGCAACTTGGGCTTTGCCTGCGCCTCGGCAACGCCCCCAAGACGGGTTTGCTGGATCTGCATCATGACTCCTCTGCTCGTTACGGCATGTAGTTGAACAGGCTAAGGCCATTAACCTTGGCAAAAGCTTGCTGTTGCACCTGCAATGCCATCAGGACATGGGCCTGTCGGGTCGCGGCCTCGGCATAATCCAGCGACTCTATCTGGTTGCTCACTTCCTTGCTATAGACACCTTTCTCGGCATGGCTCTCGTCAATCTGATCCAGCAGATTGATCCGGGCACCAATCGTGCTCACCGCCTGGCTGATACTATCTTGCAGCATCTGGCTGCGGCCGAGCATGGCTCGGGCTTGATCGACGGCGTCAGGTGCTGCGTCATTAATTGCCGTCACCATGCTATCGAGTCGTTTGAAAAAATCGTCAGGCTTCAGAAACAGCTGGTCAGCCGTCTGGTTCAAGCCCACAGTGACGCCGTTTGCAATACTGACCTCACGCACCAGATTGTCCCCCTGGTAGCTGTAGTCACCACTCGCCTGCTTTACCAA
Organism: Aeromonas sp. s7(2024); assembly: GCF_040907825.1. NCBI lineage: Bacteria > Pseudomonadati > Pseudomonadota > Gammaproteobacteria > Aeromonadales > Aeromonadaceae > Aeromonas > Aeromonas sp. s7(2024). The sequence goes on along the minus strand of NZ_JBFOCM010000037.1, from coordinate 154,470 downwards.
TGCAGTCTGATCAACCTTGCTACCGGTAAAGAGGCTGGAGCCACTCTCGTTACGCGCATTGGCCAGATCCAGCAGACCATCCTTGATAATGGCGACCTCGCTGGCTACCGCTTTACGATCCGCATCCGACAAAGAGCCTGTTGCAGCTGTCTGGGTCAACTCCCGCAACCGCATCAGCATGTTGGTCATGGTTTCAAACTGCAGTTCCCCTTGAGAGAGCTGGCTCTTGGCGTTGGCAATATTTTTCTGGTACTGCGCCATTGCCACCTGCTCTTTCTGCAAGCCCAGCAGTTGCACACTACCAACAGGATCATCAGAGGGCTGAAGAATGCGTTTTTGCGTGGAGATTTGGCGATCAAGCCGGGCATATTCACCGAAGCCATGCTGCAAGTTGTCTAGCATGCTGAGCTGGATCTGGTTGGTACTGATGCGCATGGTCACCCTCCTCAGAACATATTCAGAATGGAATTGAAGAGTTGTTCCGAGGTGCTGATCACCTTGGCATTGGCCTGATAAGCCTTGGTGTAAGCCATCACTTTCACCCCTTCCTCATCGGTATTCACCCCGCTGACACTGCTCAGCTTGGCCGCCATCTGTTTTTCCATATTGGCATCGGCCTGCATGCTCGCTTTCGCCTGCCCGCTCTGCACCGCCATCTTGCCAAGCAGGGCACTATAGGCATCGTATTGGCCATTTTTTATCGTCAGCAGGTCCTGCAGGTTGCGGTTATCGCCCTTGCCACCACCGGCCTTGGCAAAAGCCAGGTCGTCTCCGGTAAAACCATCAGCCACCCGCAATGTTCCCAACGCATTGATGTAGTTACCATGGATATCTTTTGTTTCGTCAAAAGCGAATAGCCGTTTCCCGGTTACTCCATGAAGGTCAAAACCACCGGCCTGTTTATCATTGAAATCCTTTGCGAGCTTGCCCGCTATCTGATTCAGCGCCTCTCTGGTCGGTCGCAATACTGTGGTGCGATAATCCATCACACCCGCCAGCGAACCACCGTGCAATTTAGGAACTTCAAACGTCTGACCACCGAAAGCGAGGCTGAGTTTATCGCCAGCAAGCGCGAGAGTACTGCTGCTTCCCCCCAACACCAGCGGCTGTCCTTGCGGCAGGCTGATCGCGAAAGCGCCGTCACTCTGACGATTTACCCGCACTTCCATATAGGTCGACAACTCACGAACAACCTGTTCGCGACTATCTTCCAGCGCTGAGGTATTGACTCCCTTGGCTGCTTGATCGCCAATCTGGACATTCAATTCGGCCAGTTGTGACAGGTAGCTGTTCACTTGGGAAACAGTGCTGCTCAACTGATCGTCGATCTGTTTTTCCTGGGTAACCAGGCTCTCGTCCAGCTGGGTAAAGCGGTTGGCGAGCGCCCCAGCCGAGCTGACGATCTGGCTGCGCTGTGCCGGGGTTTCCGGACTGTCGAGCGCAGCACTGAGCGAGGCAAAAAAGCTGTCGAGCCCTTTTGCGATATTCATCGACTCACTGCCCAGCAACTGCTCTGTCGTATTGATGTACTGATGAAAGGCATAAGAAGAACCGGTGGCCGAACGGCTACGCCAGTGTTGAGCAACCAGATAGTCATCCGTTACCCTGCGTACCCCTGTCACCTCGACACCGGCACCATTATCCAACCGCCCGAAACCGGACAGACTGCCCATCATGGCTTCCTGACGGCTATACCCGATGGTATTAACGTTCGCGATATTCTGGGCGGTCAGGTTCAATGCAATCTGGGCTGCATTTAGTCCGCTGGCGCCGATATTGAGCAGTGACATCAGTCAACCTTCTTCATTTTTACCGAGTTGAGAGGCTGGCTGAACGCAGCCAGGGTCTGCTGCTCTGAAGCGACCACCCCGTCCGGATTCTTTAATGACGGAGCCAGCTGGTTGACCATCTGCTCCCGCAGACCGATGCCACCACGTTTGACCATGCTCATCGCCAACTGGCTGTCATACATATCGCGATAGAGGGATTGCCCCTTGATAATCTTGTCGTCCTCATCCTGCAGGGCATCCGTCGCCGAGCGCATATGTTTGAGCACGGTTTGCAGAAAACTGACTTCAAACTGACCGGCTGCAGCATCCAGCGCGGCACGCTGATCCGGGTTGCTTTTGATTTGCTGCAATTCATTGAGATCCTGATAAAAACCGGGATCCGAGCTAATTCTGGTCATGATAGTCCTTAGATAACCACCAGCTCACCTTCGAGGGCGCCAGCCTCATTGAGCGCTTGCAAGATGGCCATGACATCATCGGGGGTTGCCCCGAGTGAATTGACAGCCTTGACGATCACTTCCAAGGAAGTGCCATCCGGCCAGACAAACATGTTGTTACGTTCCCGATCGACCTGGATCTTGGAGTTGGGGGTCGTGGTGGTCTGCCCATTGGAGAAGGCGTTGGGCTGACTGACCGTCTGACTCTCGCCAATGGTCACCGTCAGACTGCCATGACTGACGGCAGCTTTGTGAACCTTGACCCCCTGCCCCATCACCACAGTACCGGTTCGACTGTTGAAGACCACCTTCGGCCGCTCCTGACCCGGATCCACCTTTATATCTTCCAACAGTGCCATAAACGCGATGCGCTGACTCTCGTCCCTGGGAGCAGCAACCTGAACCCGCCCGGCACTCACCGCGCGGGCAACCGGCCCCAGCTGATGGTTGATGGCTCGCTCCACATTGCGCGCGGTCTTGAAGTTGGGTTGGTGCAGATTGAGAGTCACTTCCGGCTTTTCGGCAAAATTGCTTACCACCTCTCGCTCGATGGTGGCGCCATTGGGGATAATCCCGGCTGTCGGCACGTTAATCGTGACCGATGAACCGGATTGCCCTTCCGCTTTCACCCCGGCGACAACCAGATTGCCCTGCGCCACGGCATAGACTTCACCGTCGATACCACGCAGGGGGGTCAGCAACAGAGAACCGCCACGCAGACTCTTGGCATCACCAATGGAAGTCACGGTTACATCGAGCAACTGCCCCTTGCCAGCCAAGGCTGGTAGCGTGGCTTGGACCGAAACGGCTGCCACGTTCTTGAGCTTGGGATCGAGATCGTCCGGTAACTGCACGCCAAACTGCTTGAGCATGTTGGCCATGGATTGGCCGGTAAATTTGACCTGGCTTTTGTCACCGGTCCCGGAGAGACCGACCACCAGACCATAACCCACCAGCTGGTTGGTTCTCAGCCCCTGCACATCGGCAATATCCAGCAAGGCTCGTTTGGCCGGTGCGGCAGCCTGACTAACCCAGGGCAAGCAGAGACACAGCAGGGCGATAAACCATCTGTTCATGTGATTCCTCAAAATGGCGCAAACGCCGAGCTAAAGAAGCGGCCCAGCCACCCCATCTGGTTACTGTCTGCAAGGGCTCCACGACCGGCATAGGTGATGCGGGCATCGGCAATGCGCTGGGACGAGATACGGTTGCTCTGATCAATATCCTCGACCCGCACCATACCGCCCAAGCGGATATACTCATCCCCCTGATTGAGGCGGATCCACTTTTCACCGCGGATCCCCAACACACCGTTGGGCATCACTTCCGCGACAGTCACGGTTATGGAACCTGCCAGGGTATTTTGCTGGCTGGAGGTCGCACCGCCATCAAAATCCCGATCCGCACTGAGGGCGGCCCCCCAGTCGGGGCGCAGTTTACCGCCAATAGAGGGTGCCGGCACATTCATGCTGCTGTTTTTGCTCATGCTGGTATTGGCTTTCTTGCTCGACTGGGTACGCTCTTCCAGCACCACGGTGAGAATGTCACCAACACGGTAAGCACGCCGATCCTGAAAAAGGGTCATCATGTAGTTGCCACGATAGAGGCCACCATCTTCGCCCTGCGCAGTCGCGGTCACCTTGGGACGGGATGGTGCCCATTTCTCGTCACCCGGCTCGGGTGCCTGCAGCTCATAGGTGGCACAGCCGCCCAGCAACAATACCAACCAGATATAACGCAGCATCGACTTCATCATTACAGTGCCTGAGTGACAAACTTGAGCATCTGGTCGGCGGAAGAGACCACCTTGGCATTCATCTCGTAAGCCCGCTGAGTCGTGATCATGTCGACCATCTCCTCGACCACGTTCACGTTGGAGCTCTCCAGCGTGAATTGCTTGACAGCCCCCATCGCCTCTTCACCCGGTACACCTTCAATGGGCTCACCGGACGCGCCGGTTGCACGGTAGAGGTTGCCACCAAGCGCTTCCAGACCGGCCGGGTTGGAGAAGTTGGTCAGGGTGATACGGCCCAGCTCGACGTTCTCTTGCTGACCGGGCAAAGATGCACTGACGGTACCATCCGTACCAATGGAGATCTTGGTGGCGTTATCGGGGATCTGGATCTGCGGCACCATGGGCAAACCATCCGCGTTAACCAGCAGCCCCTCGGCATTGCGATGCCATTGGCCATTACGGGTATAGGCCGTCTCACCATCCGGGCGCTCGACGCCGAAGAAACCGGCACCAACCACCGCCATATCCAGCTCCTGGTTGGTATTCTCGAATTTTCCCTCAGTAAAAACTTTTTGGGTACCCACCACCCGCACACCATTACCCATCTGAATGCCGATAGGCGCCAGATTCTGCTGATCTTGCTGAGCACCCGGCTGGCGCTGCACCTGATAAAAGAGATCTTCAAACGCCACTCGATCGCGCTTGAAACCGACCGTGTTCACGTTAGCCAGGTTGTTGGAGATACTGGCCATCTTGGCATCTTGTGCCGACAGACCTGTTTTACTGACCCATAATGCTGCGTGCATTGTTATTCCACCTTGTTCATCAAGCCCAATCCATAAAGGAGTGGCCAGATACCGGACATCAGCCCGATACCGTCAATCTCAACCCTGACCGGAAATCAATTTGGCCCCTTGACGAGCCTGATCATCCGCCGCTTTCATCAACTTGACCTGCAGTTCGAAATTGCGGGTCAATGACATACTGCTGACCAGCTCTTCCACGGCATTGACGTTGGCCCCTTCCAGAAAGCCGGATGCCATTACCACCTGCTCGCTACTTTCGGCATCCCCCCCCTGGCGCATCCGGAACAGGCCATCGTGGCCTTTTACCAGCTCAGCCGGATCAGGATTGACCAGCTTCAGGCGGCCAACATCGAGCCGGGCGCCACCACCCGGAGGAGTGATGCTCAGGGTGCCATCCTTGCCGAAACTGATGTCACGATAAGCGGGCAGCACCAGCTCGCCACCCTCCCCCAGCACCGGCCGACCATTGAGGGTCAACAGCCCGTCGGCATCGGCCTCCAGATTACCAGCGCGGGTATAAGCCTCTTTGCCATCAGGCGTCTGCACCGCCAGAAAACCCTCGCCACGAATCGCCACATCCAGCTTGCGACCGGTCTGCATCAGAGGGCCAGCTTTGAAGTTGGTACCTGCCATCTCTTCTCGGGCCATTACCCGGCTCTGGTAACCATCGCCCGTCAGGGCATAAGCAGAAACCCGCTCAAAGTCAGCCCGAAAACCGGCGGTATTGACGTTGGCCAGGTTATTGGCCCGGATTTGCTGGGCCATCAGGGTATGCTGCGCCCCGGACATGGCGGTGTAGATAAGCTTTTCCACGGGTTACCCTTAGAAGGAATTGAACAGAACCTGGGTCATCTTGTCAGCGGAACTGATGGTCTTGGCGTTGGCCTGATAGTTACGCTGAGAAGTCATCAGGCTTACCAGTTCACCGGTCAGATCCACGTTTGAGCTCTCATAGGCCCCGGCGGTCAGCTTGCCCATGGTGCCGGTTCCCGGTGCGCCCAATACCGGCTGGCCGGAACTGAACGACTGTTGCCAAGTGGTGTTGTTGGTCTGCAGCAGACCATTGGGATTGGTGAAGTTCGCCATCACGACCTGGCCCTGCAACAGGCTCTGACCGTTGGTAAAGGTGGCATAGACACCGCCATCGGCATCAACCCGTACACCGGTCAGGTCACCTGCGGTATAACCGTTGGATTGGTTGCGAGTTGCGTTGAAGTCAGAGGCATACTGGCTGACACGCCCCATGTCCAGCTTAAGTGATATTTCTGTAGCGCCATCCGGCTTCAGAACGAGATTAGGAAATGGTTTTGACTCCAATGTACCGTTTTTATTGAATACCATCTTATTAACTACCCCATCCTCCCGTTTACCGTTGAAGGAGTAATGCACATCCCACTCATTAGGGGCTGTTTTGACAAAATACTGGGTCAAGGTATGTTCTGTGCCCAGAGAGTCATAAACCTTACTGGACTGTGAATAACTGAAAGTTTCCGATTTCTTAGGATCAAAATCGTAAGGTGGTTTGGTATCAATCTCTGTGGCATTAGCCTTCAGGTTTGCCACAAACTCCAGCTTGTCTGATGGCTTGGCTGGCAGGCTGCCCGCCTTGACCTGAATATCCCCGACCACACCGGATTGCAGTTTGCCGGCGTCATCCGTGGTATAACCCTGCAGACGGGTACCACTCGCCGTGGTCAGGTAGTTACCGCTATCACGCTGGAACATGCCCGCTCTGGTGTAGGAGGTTTGTCCGCTGCCATCTTTCAGCACGAAGAAACCACTGCCAGAAATCGCCAGATCCAACCCGCGCCCGGTGCGCATCACATCACCGTTGCGATCAAAGTTCTGGGAGACGTTGTTCATCTCGACACCGCCAGCCTGACCACCACCATAGATGGCAGCAAACTCGGCACGGCTGGATTTGAAGCCTGCGGTACTGGCGTTAGCAACGTTGTTACTGATAACGCTCAATTCCTGGTTTACGGCGCGCAGGCCGCTCAATCCGATACTGAAAGACACAGTGTCGCTCCTCTCTGATTACGCTGATTTGCCGAACTGGATTGCACTGAAGAGCGGGACATCGCCCACACCGGCAACCTGCAGCATGATTTCTCCCGTACCGGGCAAGGCAACACGTTCCACCTTGCTCGCCACATAATTTTTGGCCCCCACCAGGGTCTTGCCTGCCGAGGCCTTGACCTCAAAGCGGTACTCCCCGGCTGGAAGAGGGGGCAATTCATAATCCAGCCCACCCGCCTTGCTGTCACCCCAGCTCTTGCTCGCTACCAGCACGCCATGCTGGTCATATACCTTGAGATCCACCTGTTCCGCCGCACCTTGCAACTCTATCTGACCGCGGATTTTGTGCTCTTGCTGCTGCTTGAGGGTTTTGCTAGGCACCATGACCTCTTTGTCGACCAAAGCGGTACTCTGCAACACCTGCTGGGTATCCATCTTGGTATTGCTCTGGAGCTGGAGCTTCTTCAGCCCTTCGACCCCTTCAACCATGCTGAACTGGGCAAGCTGAGCCACGTACTGGGCACCATCAAGCGGGTTGGTGGGATCCTGGTTCTGGATCTGCGCCACCATCATCTGCAGAAATTCATTGCGCAGTTGCATGCCACCATTTTGGTTGGCTTGCACATCCTGAGCAGCACCGCTGCCATTGCTGGCGATCTTGGGATCGGTATTGGTCTGTGTTGTACCGCGCGCCGTATCCAGGCTACTGATCTGTGGCAAACTCATGACTTAGACTCCCTGACCAAGACGCAACAGCCCCTGTTGCATGCTGTTAATGCGGTTGATCACCTCCACCGAGGTTTCAAAACCACGAGAGGCGCTCATCATGTCAGCCATCTCTTCCACCACGTTGACGTTGGAGTAGTAGACAAAACCATCCTGATCGGCCATCGGGTTGGTCGGCTCCAGCCGTTTCTCTACCTGACGGTCGGACTGCACGATACCCGCCACTTGCACCGATGCAGCGCCGAGGCCATCGGCATCCTGAATCTTCTGATAGAGAGTGGAAAAAACCGGCTTGATGGCTCGAAACGCGGCGTCTTCACTGGCGGCCGCGCTATCCACGTTGGCCAGGTTGGAGGCAACGGTATCCAGCCGCACGGTCTGGGCTCGCATGGCACTGCCGGCGATGTCATAAATCTTGTTAAACGACATGGTTAACGGCCCTCGATCGCCTTGGCGATCCCGGTAATCTTCATATTGAGGAAAGTGAGACTGGTCTGGAAATCGGTGGCGTTGTTGGCAAATTTGCCCTGCTCAACCCCCAATTCGGCGGTATTGCCATCCATGGAGACCTGATAAGGAATGCGATAGAGGGGGTGACGCATATCGTCACGCATGGCGCCCTGGCTGATGGCCTGACTCTCCTCGCCCGCAGCAACTTGCTGCGCGACACGGCCCAGAATCGTCTTATAATCGACATCCCGAGCCAGGTAGCCCGGTGTATCCACGTTGGCCAGATTTCCCGCCAGAATACGCGCCCGCTCCGCCCTGACATCGAGGGCATAAGGGTGTACGCCGAGGGCGCTGTCAAATGAGATACTCATGCTTCATCCTTTATCGTTCACTCAGACCGGGGTTACCCTTATCAAGACTCATGCCAACCATGAAGATACCTAGTTTCAAGCGGTTACCATGCACCATCCGCCGCAAGCAGATGAAAAATGAGGAAGTGCGACTTCCCGTGTGGAAATGGAGCGGCATCCTCTGGCTACTGCTGAGCGCATTCGCGCACGGTGCCCCGCAGGTGCAAAGCGCCATGCTTGAACAGTTGCTTGAACAAGATGCCCGCCAGAGTCTTGATGACTACATCACCCAGCAGGGATGGCCCGCAGCCTCAGGGGAGTTTCGGGTCTGGCTTGCCCCTTCCGCCGAGCACCTTCCTCCCTGTCCCTCACATTCCCTCTCGTTACAAGCAGGTGGCCAGTATCGGCAACCCTGGGGACGACGCCCCTATCTCATCGAATGCACAGATCCCGCCTGGCAAGTGCGCGGGCGGGTAGAGGTCTCGCTACTGTTGCCGGTCTGGGTTGCTGCACGGGATATCGCAAAAGGTCAGGGCATCAGCGCCAGCGATCTGGTGGAGAAAGAGTTGGATGTCAGCCGCATACAGCGCGGGTTCACCCCGAGCAATCACTCCCTGCTGGGCCATAAAAGCAACCGGCATCTGAGAAGCGGACAACTCATCGGTGAGCTGGACTTACAAAAGAGTTGGGCGGTCAAACAGGGGGAAGGGGTACTGATCCGCGCAGGGAAAGGTGAGTTCTCCGCCACAACCAGAGGGGAGGCCCTCGATAATGGCGGAATAGGCGACGGGATCAGAGTGAAAAATCTTAGCTCTGGCAAGCAGATACAGGCATGGGTGACTGATATAGGGGAAGTTGAAACCCGTTTTTGAACCAAGATCGCAATTTGATTCAAGTTCGACAAGCCTTGGGTCGCTTGTCATAAACAGACCATCAGGAATTTATGTTATGAAAATTACCCGTACTGACTCGCTCTATATTCAAAACCAGCCTGGCCGCAAACCGGATGTAACGACCAAGCCGGAAACCAGGTCCGCACAGTCATCCGAAGCACGGATCAGCAGCACAGCGCAGTCAGTAGCCAACGCCCGCAGCCAGCTGGCCACCACATCCGACGTCGACATGGACAAGGTCAACGAGATCCGCAAAGCCATCAGTGAAGGCAAGCTGGAGATCGATCTGGATGCGCTGGGTCAGGCCATTCTGGATATGCATCGCCGATGAGCGTGGATACCAAGGCCACCGTCAAGGCATTGATCCTCGGGATCCAGCAGGATTACGGCCACTATACCGAACTCACCGCCCTGTTGCTGCGCCAACATTCACTGCTGGCAAGCCATGATGTCGATGGCCTGCAAGCCCATAACGAGCAGCAGACAGCACTGATGGCCAAGGTGACACAACAGGCAAAGTTACGCTGCCAGCAGCTGCAGACATTGGGCCTCAAACCAGATGAGAAGGGGATGGCCACCCTGATAGCCAAGCTGCCACTTCCCCTGCGCACCACGGTAGCCAATCAATGGCAACAGCTTGAACAGCTGCTGCATCAGTGTCTGCGCCAGAATGATCTCAATGGCCGCCTGCTGGCAGGTCAGATGGAGACGATTCATTCGCTGTTGGGACAAGATTCAGGTTATCGCGACCCGGACAGCATTACGGATTAACCTTCCGCCTTACTCTTTGCGGGTCAGGTGACGCAAACTCGCCAGCTCGTCCAGCTGTAGCTGATCCCGCCTCTCCTGCTGCTGGCGAGCAACATCATCACGTCGTGCCAGCAATAGCTCCAGCCCCTTGACCCGCCCGAACTGCCGGACAAGTTCCCCTTCGTGGCGCTCCAGATCCAGTCTGGCCAGCGCAGATTGCTGCACCTGATGGGAGAGCAAACGGCGCAACTGGCCATCCATCTGTTGCTTGTTTTGCCATAGCAAAGGGTGAAACTTGTCGGAACCGGGCCGCAGCGAGGAGATCACTTCCTGCAATTTGTGTGCTCGCTGCTCTTCCCGCAACGCCAGCTCCCGCAAGCGTCGACGCTCGGCGCCAAGATTTTCCAGCTCTTCCTGTTGCAACCCCAGATAAGACTTCAGCATAACGAATCCTTATCCCTGCCCCAGCACCTGCTTGAGACCAACCATCACCTGTTCAAAAGCCATCTCTTCATGCAAGCCTTGCTGCAGAAATGCCGCAATCCCCGGATAACGCTGAACAGCTTCATCCATCTGCGGATCGGCCCCGGGTTGATAACCACCCAGTGGCAGCAGTTCACGCACCTGCTGATAGCGTCCCCACAGCTGGCGCAAGGTGACCGCCAGCTTTTGCCATTCGGCAGGCACGACTTGTGGCATGACCCGACTCACCGAGGCACCGATATCGATGGCAGGATAGTGGCCCTCTTCCGCAAGACGACGGGTCAACACGATATGGCCATCGAGAATGGCGCGCGCCGCATCGACCACCGGATCCTGCTGGTCATCCCCTTCCGCCAGCACGGTGTAGAAAGCACTCAGACTGCCATCCGGATGCGTGCCGTTACCGGCTCGCTCCACCAGCTGGGTCAGCATGCTGAATACCGAGGGTGGATACCCTCTGGTGGCAGGAGGTTCACCGATAGCCAGCGCAATTTCCCGCTGTGCCTGGGCATAGCGGGTCAGCGAATCCATCAGCAGCAGCACATCCTGCCCCTGCTCACGGAAATACTCGGCAATCCGGTGGCATAGCTGGGCCGCTCGCAACCGCATCAGGGGAGATTGATCCGCTGGCGCCGCAATGACCACGGCGCGAGCCAGACCATCGGCCCCCAGACTGTGTTCGATGAATTCGCGCACCTCACGGCCCCGCTCACCAATCAGTCCCACCACCACAATCCGGGCTGCGGTATTGCGGGTCATCATGCCCAGCAACATACTCTTGCCGACCCCCGAGCCGGCGAACAGCCCCAAACGCTGGCCCTTGCCAACCGTCAGCAGGCCATTGATGGCGCGGATACCGACATCCAGCGGTTCACGTACCGGGGTTCGCAATAGCGGATTGGGGGGAAGAGCAAACAGGGGGACACTGTCACCAACATCGGGTAACGGCTGCCCGTCGAGGGGCTGCAGCAGTCCATCGAGTACCCGCCCCAGCAGATGACGACCAAGCCGAACAGTTTCTTCTCCATCGATCGGTTCGACCTGAGCCCCCGCGAAGAGGCCACTCATCGGCTGCAGCGGCATCAGGTAAGAGATATCCCGGTTAAAACCGACCACCTCGGCCGACAGAGGAGCTCCACTTGCCGTGCTGACACGACAACGCTGCCCCATCACCAGTTGACAGCCGACAACCTCGAGAGTCAAGCCGGTCACTCGCACCAACCGGCCAAAACGACGAAACGCGGGCAGTTCATCAAGATTATCCAGCGCACTGGTCAGTGCCTGCTGCAAGGCTTCATGCATCTTGCGGCACGTCCAGCGAGCTGTTGAGCTGTTCGATGCAGGTTGCCAGACGGGAGCTGGTGCTTACCTCGACGACGGCAGCGCGCGTTTCGATACGGGCATCGCCTACCCCAAGTGCTGCATCAACTTGCAATGGCCACCCTTCGCAGCGAGTCACCCCCTGCTCGGCGAGTCGCTGCCGGTCTCCCTCGTTGAGGTAGATCACCAGCTCTTCCGACTCACTCGGCAAGGTAGCCAACGCCTGCTCGACCTGATTCATCACCTGCTGCGGATTGAGGGTAAACTCCGCCATGATGACTCGTTTAGCAACCTGCGCTACCAGCTGGGCAATCAGCTCTTTCTGCTCGGCCATCCGGGCCCGGCTCAGTGACTCCCACTGCTCTTGCAGCTTGGCAAACGGCACCATTGCCTGTTCGAAGGCAGCGCGTCCCTCCGAAAGGCCCTGAGCAAACCCGCGAGTTTGCCCTTGTTGCAAACCGGTGCTCTCGCCTTCCTGCAGGCCGCTGGTCAGCCCTTGCTGATAGCCGGCCTGATAACCTTCGTCATGACCTTGCTCCAGCCCCTGCTGATAGCCGAATTCAAACTGTTCTTGCTGACTCCGGGCCTCTTCCCCACTCTGACCGAGCGCAGGGAAACGATACAGACGGGTCGCCCCAGGCATCAATTTGCGCACATTGTGACTCATGAATACCTCCTGTTAACTGACGGTGGGCTCTTCGAACAGCTGAAACTCGATCTCGCCCTGCTCCACCAACTCGCGGACCAGTTGCATGACCTCTTCCCTTGCCTGCTCGACCTTGCGCAAAGAGACACTGCCCTGGTTCTGGATCTGATCGTCCAGCGCCTGAGCCATCCGCTTCGGCATGGCACCCAACACCACCTTGCGGAAGCTGGTTTCGGTGTTCTTGAGAGCCAATGCCAGCAATTCGCTGGGCAGCTCCTGCACCAAACGTTGCAAGGTGTCGTCGCTCTGACGGCGCAACGCCATGAAATCAAACATGTTCTTCTCGATCTCCAGCGCCATGTCACCGTCGTGTTCGCGCAACAGGGAGAGCATCTGCTCCTTGTCCCCCTGATAACGGTTGAGAATATCGGCTACCTGGCGCACCCCGTTTACCTTGGCACCGGATTGATCTGCAACGTAGGTGAGACAGCGATCCAGTGTCAGCCTGAGTTCGCCCAGCACATGTTCACTGACACTGCTGAGACTGGCGACGCGCACCAGCAAATCGTCATGCACCGAGCCGGGCAAGGCATCAAGCACGGCTGATGCGGTCTGGGGCGGCAGGAAGGCCAGCAGCACAGCCTGCATCTGGGGATGCTCGTTGCGGAAGAAACGGGCAAGCACATCGGCAGGCACCCACTGCAGGCGCTGGATATCCTGGCTCATCACATCGCCGTACAGACTGTCGAGCAAACTACGGGAGAGTCGTTGCCCCAGAGCAAGATCCAGCGTCTGTTCCAGATACTCCCGTGAGGCACTGCCAATTCCGCTCTGCTCACGGTAGTGATTGAAGAACTGCTGCAACGTCCACTTGGCTTCCATCGAGCTGACGCCAGAGAGAGAGGCCATCTTGGAAATCAAACGCTGCACCTCGTCACGGGAGAGCTTTTGCATTACCTTGGCAGCAGACTCGGTCCCCATGCTCAGCAACAAGATGGCGGCCTTCTCGAGGTTGTCGATATCGATATCAACGGCACTCTGATTCAAGTTAACGCTGTTCATTGCCACTCACCCATGCTCTGACAACCTCCGCCACCCGGGCGGTATCTTTTTCAACCAGCAACTGCAAATGCTTGAGCTGAACCTCCAGCTCGGATCCCGGTTCCGGCAACGACTCCATATCGAGTGACGAGAACTGGGGCTCCATCTTGTTGTCAGTACGGATCAGACTATTTGAAAGTGCAGACGTCAGCTGGGGATCATCGTCATCCCTGCGCATGGACAATCCGACAGTGGGCTCCAGATCTTCCTCAGTCTCACTCATTTCCATATCCGGCTGCTGTTGGGTGCGAACCAGATGTTTCACCAACGGCCGAATACCGAAGAAGACCAGTGTCAGGCCAAGCAAACCACCGACCAGATAACGCAGGGAGTCTTGCCAGTAAGGGGTCTCCCACCAACTGGATTCGGGAGCGGCTACTTGTACTGCACCATTGAAATCGAAGGCCTGCAGACTAATTTGATCGCCACGTGACTCATCGAAACCGACTGCACGCTCTACCATCTGACGGATCTGTTCCAATTGCTCGGCACTCCAGCCACCTTTCGGAGCAATCTGCTGGTTAAGCAGAATGGATACGTTAATTCGTTCCAGACGTCCCTGCTGGTAACGGGTGTGCACTATGGTGCGACTGTTTTCGTACTGCTTGCTGACTTCCTGACGCTCGGTACGAGTGTCATTCTGTTGTGTCGCGGTATTGGCATTGCCTTTGTCAGCACCAGCCTTTTCATCTTTTGCCGCCGTTTCAGGCGGGCGGTTGGATAACGCCCCCGGGATCCCCATCGCCAACGCATCGATGGTCTTGTCTGACTTGTTGGACTCGCGAGTCACCACACCTTGCGGATCGAGCTGCTGCTGGGTCTCTTCGACAGCGTTGAAGTTAACGTCTGCCGCAATCTGCACCTTGAAATTGGTGCTGCCCAGCATGGGATAGAGCATGTCATTGGCACGCTGACGAATGTATTGTTCCAGCTTGCGGACATACTCCATCTGTTGAACGCTCTGCTTGCCAAAACCGACCTTGTCCCCCAGCTCTGCGCTGAGCAACTGGCCGGATTGATCAACCACAGTGACGGCACCGGGCTTCATTCCGGAGATACTACCTGCTACCAGGTTGGCAATCGCCTCGACCTGACCCGCTTCGATGGATTGGCCCGGTTGCATATCGAGCATTACCGATGCGCTGGGTTTCTCCTCATCGCGCCCCACGAACAACGTGCGTTTCGGAATAGCCAGATGAACGCGGGCACTGCGCACGGCATCGAGGGCTATGATGGTACGGGCCAGCTCCCCTTCCAGGGCATGACGATAACGCGCCCCTTCCATAAATTCGCTGGTACCCAGTCCGGTTACGTTGTCCAGCCCTTCCAGACCAGACGGCATGGCTGCACGCACCCCTCGTGCAGCAAGCGCCATCCGGACATGAGCAAGCTGGTTTTCAGGAACCAGTACCTGACCAGTACTCTTTTCCAGACGGAAAGGCACCTGCTCTTTCTCCAGCATCTCCATGATGTTGGCGGTATCGTATAGCTCCTGTTTGCCATACAGGGGTACATAGTTTTTGCTGGAGGTCCACAGGATAACGACTATGGTGCCTGCCACAATGGCAGCCAGCAGAGCAATGGTCAGGATCGATTTGTTGTCACGGGAGAGGGTACGCCAGTTGCGTAATCCCTCTTGTAGCCTGATTTTGAGCGAATCAGGGGCTGCCCCCTGAGGAGACGTTACCAGTTCAGTCATCTGTTACCTCAGAGCGGCATGCGCATAATGTCGTCAAAACCGGTCATCAGCTTGTTGCGAACCTGCATCAAGGCTGAAAAACTCAAGCCGGCTTTTTGACTCGCCACCATGGCGCCCACCAGATCATCGCTCTGCCCAGCATCAACCGATGCCATTAATTTTGACGCGACATTCTGCTGTTCATTGACACGCCCGACCACATCCCGCATGGCATCGGTAAATGATGCTCCCGACAGATCATTGGATTCGATAGAAGGGGTCTGACTTGCGACACGCTGCATCTCCTGCATCTGCTGCAGTAGCGTCACCTGTGATGACATCATCTGAATCTTCACTCTTTATCCCTCTGCTTGAATCTGCTGTTCAATATCAATGCCTTGCTCACGCATCGCCGCAAGCTTGTAGCGCAATGCCCGGGTTGTCATGCCCAGTGCATCGGCTGTGCGGGTACGATGGCCACGAAAGCGGCGCAAGGTCTCTAATACAAATTGGAACTCGGCATGCCGCCTGGTTTCACTTAACCCCTCGGGAGCATGCCACGTGTCTGCTGCGACTGTTTCTTCGGGAAGAATACAATTTGGCAACATCAAATCGACGGACTGTATATGCAAACCACGCGCCATTATTAATGACCGTTGAATGACATTATCCAGCTCTCGTACATTTCCTGGCCATTCATATGACAGCAACAACTGACAGGCACGTTCACTCAGGCGATAGCCCTGTTGGGACGCATAACGCTCAATAAAGTAGTTGGCCAGCGGAATAATATCCTCAGGACGTTCACGTAATGCAGGCCAATTCATTGGCAATACATCAAGACGATAGAAAAGGTCTTCACGAAATAGCCCACATGCAACCAGTTTGCGCAGATCTTTATTGCTGGCGGCAATGATTCGAACATCAAGAGCAATCGTTTGATTGCTGCCAAGTCGCTCAACTTCTTTTTCTTGCAGCACCCGTAATAATTTAGCCTGCAGGTTCAAAGGAAGCTCTGATATTTCATCCAGCAACAGGGTCCCCCCCTGAGCCAACTCAAATTTTCCGGGCTGGGCAGAAACAGCACCGGTAAATGCACCTTTATTGTGGCCAAAAAGAATTGACTCAAGCATTGCCTCAGGAATTGCTGCACAATTAATCGCCAGAAATGGTTTTTCCGTTCTGGCAGACATTTCGTGAATATAACGGGCCAACCGTTCTTTACCGGTTCCTGACTCACCACCGATCAGAATGGTGGCAGAGGTTTTGGCTGCTCGTCGGGCCAGTTGCAAGACCTGCAGGCTCATGGGCGACACAGCGATAAGATTGGGGATCGCCTGACGAAGGCGTAGAGCACCACGGACAGCATCGAGCAATTGCTGGGGGCAGAAGGGTTTGACAATATAGTCAACAGCCCCGGCACACATAGCTTCCGCAGCAATGGTGGCCTGGTGCTCATTGACCATGATGACACAATCAAGTCCTTCGAATTCACGCAGAATACGCGGCCCAAGCTCGGTCATAGCATCCATATCGAGCAGGATCAAATTGACATTACCATCAGCAATAATGCCCTTTGATTGTTTAACAGAATTAACGCTTGATACCCTGATGCCTTCCTTGGATAGGATTTTTTCAACCTCATTTTCGGCAACTATTAGCGGCTGAATCAATAATATATGGGGCCCAGCCAAGCTATCGCCACACAACCCGATTGTTGTATTTATTGGTAATCCCGAAGACATAGACGTCCGACACCTGTGATTGTGGATAGAACAATCAATAGAGCTGAATTATCAGACACAAAGGAGAAATACAAATTCGCACTTACAAAAGTGCAATTTGTATCTAGATGGTAACGGAATTGTATCCAAACTCACCTTGGTAACCCCGCTGTCATTAGCTTTCCTGCTGTTAGACCGGAGGCTTTGCGTCCTGACTTTTCAGTTCAGTTTGCCCTTACAATGTGATAACACGCCCAGCCTGATGGGCTAAGCGTGTGGCAACACAATTAATATTGTTTTTGTTATTTAACTTTCACACATTGCTGCGTCAATTTTCGCCACATCATATAGTATTCATACGGCAATTCAAGCAGGGGCGGAAAAAACACTTCCCTTCAGGATATTTATCCAACAGTAATTAACCAAGTGTACCAATTACCTCCACCCGTAGCTCTTCAGGTATCTCATTGTAGGAAAGCACTTTGAGGCCTTTTGCAAATGACCGGGCATAACGGGCCATAAGCGGTCTCAGTTGCGGCATAACAACCAATACGGGGGCATGTCCCAACTGCTGCAACTGCTCCTTCACCAACGGCATATTTTGCTGCAATTGGGCCAGCAATTGTGGATCAACCGGAAAGCTGTCCAGCTGGATTTTGCCCTGCTGTTGTGACTGATTCATTGCAGCCAGCAAGGTCTGCTCAAGGCGCTCATCCAGCGTAAAGGTGGCCAACACATCGCGATTACCAATAGCCTGCCGCACAATCTGGCGCTTCAAGGCACAGCGCACATCGGATGCCAGCAAGACAGGGTCTTTGGTCAACTCGCTCGCATCCAGCAGCGTCGTGGCAACGGTTCGTATATCGGTAAGACTGACCTGGTCCTTTAGCAGTTGCCGAAACACTCTCAATTGCTGCATCTGGGTAAGCGCCAGATTGAGCTCTTCAGCCAACCGGGGTGACTGACTGGCGAGATATTGGCCCAGTTTGCCCACTTCATCGTGACCAAACAGTGCATCAAGTTGTTCACGCAACAGCTTGCTGGCGTGAGTGGCAATCACGGTGGCCGAATCTACCACCGAGTAACCAAGATTAAGGGCCTTGGCCTTTTGCTCCGGGGAGATCCAGACCGCACTCATGCCGTAGGCCGGGTCCTGGGTCAACTCGCCATCTAGCGCGCCATAAGTCTCACCACTGCTGATGGCCATCAAGCGCTGGCAATCCACGTTCCCCATCGCCAACGCGACACCGGACAACTTGATCCGGTACTGATCCGGCTGCAACTGCAGATTGTCGCGCACCCGAATCTCGGGGAGCAGAAAACCGTACTGCTCGGAGAGGGTTTTGCGGATCCCGCGCACTCGTGCAAGCAGTTCAGCCCCTTTATCCGTTTCAGCCAATGGCACCAGACGATAACCAAGCTCGATAGCGACTGTATCGACTGGCGGCAAATCCTGCCACTCCAGTGCCTGCTGTTCAGGCTGAATCATTTGACGAGTCAGCTCTTGCGCTGCATCCAGATCCGGCACATTGACGGCTCGTTTGCTGACACTCCAGCCAGTCCAGGCCAGTACAGCTGCGAAACTGAGGAATGCGAGCATCGGCATCCCGGGCACCAGACCCAGGATCAGCATGATGGTTGCAGAGGTATAGATAACGCGAGGCGATGCCAGGATCTGCTGACCTACCTGATCAGCCATCTCACCCTCATCGCTGACCCGAGTCACGATAATAGCCGCAGCAGTCGACATCAGCAGGGACGGGATCTGGGCAACCAGACCATCACCAATGGTCAGCAGTGCATAGCGCTGGAAGGCCTCCGCGACGGGCAAGGCATGCTGGAAGATACCGATGGCCAACCCACCCACCAGGTTGATGATCAGCACCAACATGCCAGCTATCGCGTCACCACGAACGAACTTGGAAGCACCATCCATTGCACCATAGAAGTCTGCTTCTCGTGCGATCTCCTCACGGCGAGCCCTGGCCTGATGCTGATCCATGGTGCCGGCATTCAAGTCGGCATCGATGGCCATCTGCTTGCCGGGCATAGCATCCAGAGTGAAGCGGGCGGATACTTCCGAAATCCGCTCACCACCCTTGGTGATCACCACAAAGTTGATGATCATCAAGATCACGAAGACCACCAGACCGACGACATAGTTGCCACCGATCACGACTTCACCGAATGCCTGGATGACCTTACCGGCTGCTTCATGCCCTTCGTGACCGTGCAGCAACACCACCCGGGTAGAGGCCACGTTCAGCGACAGTCGCATCAAGGTGGCCACCAGCAACACGGTTGGGAATACCGAGAAATCGAGTGGTCTGCGGGCCGAGACGGATACCAGCAACACCAGAACCGCCAACACGATGTTGAAGGTAAAGAGCGCATCCAGCAGCCAACCGGGCAGAGGCAGGATCATCATGGCCAGAATGGCCAATAACATCAGCGGAATTGCGGTATAGGATTGGGTGAATACACGCCAGTTCACAACTTACCTCTCAGGTTGACGTAACTCGGGCGGTACATATAACGGGGCAAGAGGGGTCGGTTTCCTCCCCTTGCCTGCCTCATACGCCCTTAACTGCAATACATGGTTCAATACATAGGCAACTGCCGTGTACAGCCCTGCGGGGACTTCCTGATCCACCTTGGTCGAGTGATAGATGGCTCGCGTCAACTCGGGCAAGCTCATCACCATTTTGTCATGCTGCTTGGCAACCTGACGGATCCGCTCGGCCATACTGTCGACCCCTTTGGCAATCACGAAAGGGGCATTGGCACGAGTCGCATCATATTTTATGGCCACCGCATAATGGGTCGGGTTAACGATAATCACATCTGCCTGCGGTACCCGCTGCTCAATACGCGCACGAGCAAGCATTCCCTGTACCTGGCGGATTTTGGCCTTGATCTCGGGACGCCCTTCGCTGTTCTTGTGCTCATCCTTGACCTCTTGTTTGGTCATCCTGAGTTGCTTGTTAAGCGACCAGCGCTGATAGGGCACATCCAGCACGGCAATCAGCATCTGTACGCTCCCCAGCAGAATAAATGCCTGGGAGAGGATCCGTAGCGCCTGTTCGAGGGCCGCCTGAGGGGGCATCCGGTTCATCATCAACAAGGAAGGCCATTGATGATTTAACATCAACGCCAGCGTGCCGCCGATCAGCGTCACCTTGAGCAGTGACTTCAGCAACTCCATCAGGCTGTTCTTGGAGAACATCCGCCCCAACCCCTTCAAAGGGTTCATCTTCTCGCCACTGGGTAGCAGCTTTTTCCAGGTCAGCGCCATACCGCCCGGCACTATGCCGAGCAACACCAGCATCAGAGCCAGAAAACCAAACAGGGGCAGCAGCACCCACAGCATGTTTATGAGCGCTTCACCCAACCAATGGATCATCATCTGCGGGTCACGGGCACCTTGCCAGTCAAAACGCTGCGGACGCTTCATCAACTCGGCAAAGAACTGGCCAAACCCCGGCACCATCCACTGCATCACCAACCCGCCAAGCAGCAGCAAACCGGCAGAACTGAGCTCTTTTGAGCGGGCGATCTGCCCCTCATCTCTCGCTTTCTGGCGTTTCTGGCTGGAGGCCTCTTCGGTTTTGTCCTGTGCGCTGTTCTGACTCATGCCGGGGTCAAGCCTCGCAGCTGTTCAAGCACATGGGTCACCAAATCCAGATAACGGGAGGGCACACCACTGATGGAGAGCGCCATGGTGAGCAACCCGAGCAACAGGGTCATGGGAAAACCGAGGGAGAATATATTGAGCGAAGGGGCGGTCCGGTTCATCACCCCGAAGGTCAGGTTAACCATCAACATGGCAACAACGGCAGGCAACGTCAGCAACAGGGCGGCACCGATAGACCAGCCAAACAACCCGATCACACCTTTCATATCGATCAGATCCAGAGATGAACCCGGCGGCCAGCTACGCAGACTCTGCACCAGAATATCCAGTACCACCAGGTGGCCATTCAGCCCCAGAAAGAGCAAGGCGCAAAACACCATCATGACCTGACTGATGATGGGGGCAGAATCCCCGTTGACCGGATCATTCATCACCGCCATCGCGAGCCCCATCTGCATGGAGAGGATCTGCCCCGCAGTGGTCATCACCATATAGAGCAACTGGACACACAGACCAAACAGCAAACCAAACAGCAGCTGCTCCACCGCCAGGACCAGCGCACCGGCACTAAAAGGATCGACAACCGGCATATCCTTCATCATGGGGGCGAGCAGCAGGCTGATGATGAACGCCAGCATCAGGCGAACTTGCGCAGGCACCCGGGTATCCCCAAAGACCGGCATCACCCAGAATGCCATGCCGATCCGGATAAACGGCCACCACCACTGTCCCAACCATGCGGTCAGGTCAGCAGCACTGAGGGACAGCAGCGAATTCATCCGATAAACCCGGGGATTTTAAGAAAAAGATCCTGAAACAAAGTGGTGATCTGCGACAACAGCCAGTTACCCGTAAAGATAAGGGTCATCAGAGTCACGATAAAACGGGGAAGAAAACTGAGCGTCTGCTCCTGGATCTGGGTGGCCGCCTGAAAAATACTGACCACCAAACCTACGATCAGGCCCGGTACAATCAGCACCGAGACCATGGTCACCACCAGATTGACCGCGCCACCAACCAGGGCAACGCTCTGCTCAGGGGTCATATCAGCCTCCCCCACCAAAGCTGGCGGCCAAGGTGCCGACGGTCATCGACCAGCCATCGACCAGCACAAACACCATCAGTTTGAAGGGTAACGAGATGATCAGCGGGGAGAGCATCATCATCCCCATCGCCATCAAGACGCTGGCGACCACCAAATCGATCACCAGAAAGGGAATGAACAGCATAAAGCCAATCTGAAATGCGGTATTCAACTCACTCAATACAAACGCAGGCAACAGCACCCCGAAAGGCACATCCTCTTTGGCGACCGTTGTTGGTTCGCCAGAGATGCGCAGCATCTGCTCCAGATCCGGCTCACGGGTCTGGGCCAGCATGAATTTGCGCAGGGGTTTTTCTGCCTTGGCGATCCCCTCTGACAGGGTTATTTCATTCTGGTCATAAGGGACAAAGGCATTCTGATACATGTCCGTCCAGACCGGACGCATAATCACCACAGTCAGGATGAGGCTGATGCCGATCAGCACCCGGTTGGGAGGGCTCTGCTGCAGGCCAAGTGCCTGTCTCAATATGGCCAGCACGATGATGATCCGGGTAAAACTGGTCATCATCAGTAACAAGGTCGGAAGCAGACCCAACAGGGTCATGAAGAAGAGGATCTGCAACTTGATGTTGTAGTCCTCGCCCCCTGAAGCGCCTGGCGATACCGAGAACAGGGTCATGTCCGCCCCCCAGCCGGGCAGCGAAAATAACAGCAGCGTCAGCAGCAGATAGCGCATCAGTCGTCCATGCCACCCAGCAGGTTGGTATCGATGACATCAACCAGGCGCAGACCATATTTGCCATTCACGACGACGACTTCGCCCTTGGCAAGCAGACGGCCATTCACCCGCACATCCAGCGGTTCACCTGCCAGCTTGTCCAGCTCAATGACAGCCCCCTCCTCGACGCGCATCAAATCGCCGAGCGGCACTTCGGTACTGGCCACTTCCAGCGTCACCTTGACCGGGATCTGGCGAAAGAAGGAGAGATCCCGTTGTTTGCTGCTACTGGTGGGGGCCAAGTAGTCTGCGGCGCTAGGCATACTGATGTCGTCACCAAACAGTTGATCCAGTCCATCCAGATCCAGCGGATCATTCATATTGTGCTCGCTCATGATTCAATTTACTCCTCTACAACCGTCGCAACCTGATAGACCAGGCTGCCTTTGTGTTCTGCGATTCGTCCACTGAAGCAGGGACGGCTGCCAATCAATGCTGGCACCACCTCAGGCAAATCGAGTGACAGCACATCACCCACCTTGAGACACTCAAGGTCTGCCAGCGTCATGGACAATTGGCCCATCACCACCCGCAGACGAACCGGGACATGAGTCAGAGCCTGTTCCAGCTGACCTTCCGGCAGGGAATGACTGACCTGAGAAATGGACTCTTCGGGGGGAAGCAGCCACATCTGCCAGTGATGCGTGCAGTTACCTGCCTGCAGGGTTGCCTGTGTGGTCCAGAGCTGACGGTGGGCGATGGAATCACGCGGCACGACATGCAACTGCCACTTCAAATCCCCCAACCCCAGACAAGCACACCAGATATCAACCTGATACTGGCAAAGCCGCAATAACAGCCGCTGTTCGGTATCGGTCAACCCTTTGCCAGACTGAACATGCTCCTCTTTTTGCTGCAAGGTGCCGCCGAAAAAGAGGACCGCAAGACGATAGATGACCAAAGGTGCGATCGAGAAATAGACGGCGCGCTGTGGTTCAAGCGGACTTCTCGCTTCGACCCAGATATGAGCGTCATCTATCTCTGCCGGACCGGAAAAGGCGAACTCGCCATAATTCAGTTCGCACTCCGCACTATTGAACAGCTGGGCCATACAACTCGCAGCTTGCAGGGAAAATGTGCTCAACTGGCCATTGACCTGCTTCAAGCGGGCGTGATTAAGCCGCTCGACACCCAACAGATCATAATGAGGCAGGGTTCTGCCACGTTCTGCGCTAAGCAGCCGGGAAGGTGTGAGCATTGCGCTGCTTGATGACATTAATAATCCACCTTAACCATTTCATCTCGCCTTATTGCCACAGGGTCGCTCATCAGGCCAGCAGTGTGATAGATACAGACAGTCCAGCCGACGTATATCGACCAAAAAGGGTGAGAACTTTATTACAAATTCCAGAAAGCCGCCATGCGGTGCATCTCGGCGTGAATAATAAAAATCCCGGTGCCGTTAGGCACCGGGATTTTAGCGTGACGGTTCACGCGGAATGAGGTCGGAGTCGGCCTGTAAGCCGGGTTCTGTACCGGGTTTCCCCGGGTAGCAATCATTCCTCTAGGCCAGCAATCGCTCGCTGGCTCAAGCAACCTACCCGCCCCCAACGCGGGCCGCGCCAATAGGGGCCTATTTGGTCTTGCTTCGGGTGGAGTTTACCGTGCCACGAACTGTTGCCAGTCGCGCGGTGCGCTCTTACCGCACCCTTTCACCCTTACCTGATCCCTTGCGGGCCATCGGCGGTCTGCTCTCTGTTGCACTGGTCGTAGGCTCACGCCCCCCAGGCGTTACCTGGCACCCTGCCCTGTGAAGCCCGGACTTTCCTCCCCTCCGCCCGTCTGTCCCGAGGGACACAACGACGAAGCAGCGATTGCCCAGCCAACTCCGAGGCGCGAATTATAGCCTTGCGATACGCACGGGGTAAACCGGCAATTCCCGTTTACAGCCATTTATCGCGCTTTGGCCCCCGTTTACAGGCTGACTAATTGTCGATACAAGGGATTGCACAGGTCAAAAAGCAGTCTGCCAGACTATTTCATCGGCTCAATAGTGCTCGAGACCGTACTTGTAGAGGGCATTCTTCTTCACGCCGTGGATCTCGGCGGTTAGCGCTGCTGCTTTTTTGAGCGGCAGCTCGGCAACCAGCAGACCCAGAGTGCGGATCGCCTCGGCCGGCAGCTCCTCTTCCTCTTTACTGGCACCGGCAACCACCAGCACGATCTCGCCGCGGCAGCGGTTGTCATCTTCACCAAGCCAGGCCAGCATTTCAGAGGCTGGCAGACCGTGGATCGACTCGAAGGTCTTGGTCAACTCGCGGCAAACTACCACCTGACGCTCACCGAGAATGCGAGCAATCGCTTCCACTGTATCCTGCACACGGCGCGGAGATTCGTAAAACACCAGCGAACGGGTATCTTCGATAACGGCTTGCAGGCGATCGTCACGCCCCTTGCTCTTAGCGGGCAGGAAGCCTTCAAAGGCAAAGCGATCAGTGGGCAGACCGGCCGCGCTCAGGGCGGTAATGGCGGCACAGGGCCCAGGCAGCGGCACCACTTTGACCCCGGCTTCACGACAGCGGGTGACCAAGTGATAACCGGGGTCGCTGATGAGCGGGGTGCCGGCATCGGAGACCAGCGCAACACTCTTACCCTCTTTGATCCGGCCGATCAGCACATCGGCTTTCTGCTGCTCGTTGTGATCGTGCAGGGCGAAGGTCGGCACCGAGATTTGGTAGTGGCTGAGCAGGATACCGGTATGACGGGTATCTTCAGCTGCCACCAGATCGACACTGCGTAAAATGTCCAATGCACGCTGGGTGATGTCCGCCAGATTGCCGATCGGAGTGGGGACTATATACAGGGTTGGGATGTCACTCATGGGATCTCCGAGTGCCCCGACAATTGTGTCGCCATATTGGCCCGTTTACACTATGGGGAACTTCAACACTGGTCGGGGAATGAACTTGAACCGGGTTACAAAGCAGCTAAGTGTATCACGACTCTTCGGCATCATACTCGCGGCAGTACTGCTCGCCGCCTGTGCGTCGGAGCCCAATCAACCGTCAGGGCAGTCAGGCATGCCCTCAGCGTTCTCCAATCTGACCAAGAATGCCCAGTGGTATCTTGAGCAGGTGGACCCGGCCAAGCCGGCCGAAGCCTTTACTTGGCAGATGCTGGCGGCACGCAGCTATCTGGCGCTGGGCCAGGCCAAACCGGCCTCGGCACTGTTCCAGCAATTGCAGAAGCAGGCCAAGGATCCCGTTCAGAAGGCGCAGTTGCAACTGCTGCAAGCCCATCTGTTGCTGGCGCAAGGCCACGCCAATCAGGCGCTGATCCTGCTGGAAGGCAAACCCGAGGTGGCGCTGGATGCCGATACCCAGAAGGATTGGTATCGCCAGCGCGTAGTGCTGCAGCTCGACATCAACAACAAGTTTGGCGCAGCCAAGTCGTTGATTGCACTGGAGCCCTACCTCAATCAGAGCGAGCAGGCGACCAACCATCAGCAGATCTGGTCGTTACTCAAAAGCATGACCCCCTCCACCCTGCAAGCGCTGGAAGAGGCTCCGGCCCCTGATGTGACCACCGGCTGGCTACGACTGGCGGCACTGGTCAACGAGTTTGGCGCCCAGCCGAACTTGCTGGCCCGCCAGCTGGCAGGCTGGAAGCGCGACTTCCCCAACCATCCAGCCCAGAAGGATATGCCGGCAGGATTGGGCGATCTGGCGGCCACTGCCAGCACCTCGGTGCAACAGATCGCTGTGCTGCTGCCCCTCTCCGGCAATCTGGAGCCGCAGGGTGCCGCCATCCGTAACGGTATGCTGATGTCTTATAAGGAAAATCAGGGGCAATTCACTCTGAACTTCTACGACACCCAGAGCAAGTCGACCGGCGAGCTTTACAAGCAGGCGATTCAGGAAGGGGCGGACATGATCATCGGCCCGCTGCTGAAAGACCGGGTCGAGGAGCTGCTCAAGGCCAATCCGACCGTGCCGGTACTGGCGCTCAACGAGCTGGACAAGCCGGTCGTCAACGACACCACCTACTACTTCTCCCTCTCTGCCGCCGCAGATGCCGCGCAGGCAGCCCAGTACCTCTACACCCAGGGCTACCGCAAACCGCTGCTGATTGCCGCTCAGGGGCGGATCGGTTACAGCAGTATCAAAGCGTTCGAGCAGAGCTGGGCCACCCTGAGCCAGGATAAGCCGGTCGTTGCCACCTTCGGTGCCCGCAACGAAGTGCAGGGGATGGTCAAGAATGCCCTGAGCGGCCGTTCTACCGCCCGAGCTGGTGAAGTGGTGCAACTCTCTGATGCCGCACCGCGCAGCATCGATGCCGTTTATGTGGTGGCCAACAGCCTGGAAACCCGGATGATCAAGCCCTACGTTGATATCTCGGTCAATCCGATGGGCAGCCTGCCCATCTACACCAGCTCCCGTGGCTACGACAGCGCCGCAACCGAGGTCGCCTCCGAGCTCAACGGCATGCATATCGCCGATATGCCGCTGCTGCTGGGTGGCTACGAGAAACAGCGCGAGCAAATCGCCCTGCTCTGGCCGCAGACTCAGGGTGACCTGTTGCGTCTGTTTGCCATGGGCTACGATGCCGTCAGCCTGGCTGAGAACCTGCAGCAGATGCGCAAGGTGGGTGGCATGCAGCAGGCCGGCATGAGCGGTCAGCTGAGCGTGGATGCCCAGGGCAATATCGTGCGGATGCTGAGCTGGGGTACTTACCAGAACGGCAAACTGGTCGACGAGAACGCCGTTCAGCAACTGGAGGAGCCCTCCAATGAAGGAACTATGGAAACGGATACGCCAGCAGTTGCCGAACCTGTTCCCCTCACCAACGAGCAAGGGACAGCACTTTGAACAAGTCGCTGAACGCTGGTTGCAGGCTCGGGGCCTGCAACCGGTAGCTCGCAACTACCGCTGTCGTGGCGGTGAAATTGATCTCATCATGCACCAGGGCCAGACCCTGGTGTTTGTTGAGGTGCGCTACCGGGCCACCGGCAGCCATGGCGGGGCCGCCAGCTCGGTCACCCGCAGCAAACAGCACAAGATCATGCTGGCAGCGCGCCACTATTTGAAGCAACATGCCATCAACGAGGCCAATCAGGCCTGCCGATTCGATGTGATTGCGTTCGAGGGCGACCAACCAGCCTGGATCCAGAACGCATTTTAAGAGGACCCTATGACTGACCGCATCAAAGAGAACTACACCGAAAGCATCCAGACCAAGATAGCCGCCGCCGAGGCGTTGCCGGATGCCATCCATACTGCAGCCCAGATGATCACCATCTGCCTGCTCAATGGCCACAAGGTGCTGGCATGCGGTAACGGTCCTTCTGCCGCACTGGCGCAACTGTTTATCTCCGAGCTGGTCAACTGCTACGAGACCCAGCGCCCCTCCCTGCCCGGCATGGCCCTGACCCCGGACATGGCAACCATCAGCGCCATCGCCACCGACCACGGTTTTGAAGAGGTCTACTCCAAGCAGATCCGCGCGCTGGGCCAGCCTGGCGACATTCTGGTGGTCATCACCACCTCCGGCCACAGCCGCAGCCTGATCAAGGCCGCCGAGGCTGCCCTCTCCCGCGACATGACCATAGTGGTGCTGAGCGGGGGTGACGGTGGCGAAATGGCAGGTCTGCTCGGCCCAAACGATGTGGAGATCCGTGTTCCCTCCGCCCGTCGCCCTCGCATTCTGGAAGTGAACCTGTTGACCCTGCACTGCCTGTGTGATCTCATCGACCAGACACTTTTCCCGCAACAGGAAGATTGAAACCATGAAAAAGCACACTATCCTGCTCGGTCTGCTGGTTAGCACCCTGCTGCTGCAAGGCTGCGCAGCCCTGGTTGTTGGCGGCGCCGCAGGGACTGCCAAGGCCTCTGGCGATCGCCGAACCCTGGGCGCGCAGTGGGATGACCAGACCATCGAGCTGAAAGCGGCCAATCTGCTGGCCGACAACAAACCCCTCAGCGCAGCCAGCAAGATCAGCGTCTACAGCAACAATGGCCGCGTCCTGCTGGTCGGCCAGACACCTTCTGACGTTTACAAGATTGAGGCGGGCAAAATTGTCAGTCGCATCGAAGGGGTCCGCCACGTCTACAACGAATTGCGCATCGGCCAACCTGCCAGTTTCACCACCCGCAGCAATGACTCCTGGATCACCTCCAAGGTGAAAGCCGACATGTTCGGCACCAAGAACTTCGACAGCACCAAGGTCAAGGTGGTCACCGAGAACGGCGAGGTGTTCCTGATTGGTCTGGTGACTCGCCAGGAGGGAGAGCAGGCAGTCAACATCGCCCGCCATGTCACCGGCGTGAAGCGCGTGATCAAGGCCTTCGAATTCGCCCAGAACTAAGCCCGACCGCACATAAAAAAACGCAGCCAATCGGCTGCGTTTTTTATTTGATCACCTTCAGGGTCGGACGACCGCTTGGACGCGGCGGTTCCGGCTCAGGCTCCACCGGCGCTTCAGCCTGCTCCAGCCAGATATCGTAACCCGGCTCGGGCGGGA
Source organism: Aeromonas sp. s7(2024) (assembly GCF_040907825.1). Lineage (NCBI taxonomy): Bacteria > Pseudomonadati > Pseudomonadota > Gammaproteobacteria > Aeromonadales > Aeromonadaceae > Aeromonas > Aeromonas sp. s7(2024). The sequence continues at coordinate 125,645 of NZ_JBFOCM010000037.1, read as the reverse complement.
ACATGGTGCCCACGCCGTTCTCCCGGGCATGGATAGCCAGCACTGCCGCCATCGGGATATAAACCTGCTGGGAGACGCCGCCAAAGCGGGCACTGAAACTGATGGCCTCGTTATCCATGTGAAATTGCATCACGGCTCGGGGCGCGATATTCAGCACAATTTGCCCGTCCTGAGCAAACTGCATCGGCACCATCACATGGGGAATGTTGACGTTGACCACCAGATGAGGGGTCAGATCGTTGTCCAGCAACCAGTCAAAGAACGCCCGTAACAAGTACGGGCGGCTCGGTGTCATTGTCGGTTCCATGCTCATACGCCAGCACGGATCTCGCGTTCGGCTTCGGTCAGGGAAGCCTGGAAGGACTCACGCTCGAACAGACGAACCATGTAGGCCTTCAGCTCTTTGGCGCCACGACCGGTCAGGTCGATGCCAAGGCTCGGCAGACGCCACAGCAGCGGTGCCATGTAGCAATCCACCAGACCGAACTCTTCGCTCATGAAATAGGGCATTTCACCGAAGATCGGCGCGATGGCCAGCAGGTTGTCACGCAGTTCGTTGCGTGCTGCTTCAGCATCGGTACCGGCCATGATCTTGTCGGCCAGGGAGTACCAGTCCAGCTCGATGCGGTGCATCATCAGACGGCTGTTACCGCGGGCAACCGGGTAAACAGGCATCAGGGGCGGATGCGGGAAGCGCTCGTCCAGATACTCCATGATGATGCGCGAGGTGTAGAGTGCCAGCTCACGATCAACCAGGGTCGGTACAGAGTTGTACGGGTTCAGCTCGGCCAGCTCATCCGGCAGATTGGCTGGATCAACCTGGCAGATATCCACGCTAACACCCTTCTCCGCCAGGACAATACGCACCTGATGGCTGAACATATCGTTGGCACCGGAAAACAGCGTCATTACCGAACGCTTATTGGCAGCTACAGCCATTGAACCCTCCCGTCATTAAAAAGCAGAAACGGCAATGAAGCATCTTGGTCTTCATTGCCGTGCATTATATTACCCGGATCTGGTCGCTTAGTGAACGTCGCGCCAGAATTCCTTCTTCAACAGCACAGTGAAGATGAAGAAGATCACGATGAAACCAAGCACCCAGAAGCCCATGCGTTCACGCTCCTGTTGTACCGGTTCAGCCGAGTAGACCAAGAAGTTTACCAGATCCAGTACCGTCTGATCATACTCTTCGTCATCCATTTCACCATTACCGTCAGATTTGATGCTGACAACCTGCTGGGTTTCCACTCCGTCGACCGTGTGAGTAGCGAACTCGGCACGGGGGGTTCCCTGCAACGGCTCCAGCACATGGGGCATGCCCACGGACGGGAACACTGCGTTATTCACCCCGAACGGACGGGTCTCATCCACGTAGAAGGAACGCAGATAGGTGTAGATCCAGTCTGCACCGCGCACCCGGGCAACCAGTGTCAGATCGGGGGGCGGCGCACCAAACCACTTGGCGGCATCCTTCTCTGACATGGCGCTCTTCATCAGGTCACCGACCTTTGCGCCGGTGAAAATCAGGTTCTCCTTCATCAACTCCTCGGGGATCTCCAGATCGGCAGCAACCCTGTTGTAGCGTTGATACTGGGTAGAGTGGCAGCCTGCACAATAGTTCATGAAGGTGGCAGCTCCACGTTGCAGGGATGCCTTGTCGCTCAGATCATAATTGGCTTTGTCCAGATGCACGGCCCCAGCATTGGCAAACACCAGTGATGGCAGCAGGGTCAGCACTGCAAATATTATTTTTTTCATTTAAATGTAACCCTCTCCGGCAGCGGCTTGGTGCGTTCGTTTTTGCTGTAGAAGAACAACAGCACGAAGAAACCGAAATAACCCAAGGTACAAATCTGGGCAACCAGCGTCAGGGTCGGCGTCGACGGCAGTACACCCAGCACCCCCAGGATGATAAAGCAGACCACGAACTGGGCGATGTTAAGCTTGTGCAGCTTGCTGCGATAGCGAACAGAACGCACCTTGCAGCGATCCAGCCAAGGCAGCAGGAACAACACCACAATAGAGAGGCCCATCATGATGACGCCAAGCAGCTTGTCAGGTACCGCACGCAGAATCGCGTAGAAGGGGGTGAAATACCACACAGGCGCGATGTGAGCAGGAGTCTTCAGGCCGTTGGCCACTTCAAAGTTCGGCTTCTCGAGGAAGTAACCCCACATATCCGGCTTGAAGAAAATGATGGCGCAGAAGAAGAACAGGAAGCCCGCCACACCGATCATGTCCTTGACGGTGAAATAAGGGTGGAACGCCACCGCATCCAGCGGCCAGCCGTTTTCGTCCTTGTGCTTCTTGATGTCGATACCGTCCGGGTTGTTGGAGCCCACTTCGTGCAGCGCCAGAATGTGCATGGCAACTAGCATCACCAGCACCAGCGGCAACGCGATGACGTGCAGCGCGAAGAAGCGATTAAGGGTCGCACCGGAGATCACGTAGTCACCACGGATCCACAGGGTCAGATCGTCACCGATGACCGGAATGGCGCCAAACAGCGAGATGATGACCTGGGCCCCCCAGAATGACATCTGACCCCAAGGCAGCAAGTAGCCCATAAAGGCTTCCGCCATCAGCACCAGGAAGATCAGCATGCCGAAGATCCACAGCAGCTCACGAGGCTTCTGATAAGAGCCATAGATCATGCCGCGGAACATGTGCATATAGACCACGATGAAGAATGCAGACGCACCGGTTGAGTGCATGTAACGCAGCAGCCAGCCGTACTCCACATCGCGCATGATGTACTCCACGGAGGCAAACGCACCTTCCGCAGAGGGGTTGTAGTTCATGGTCAACCAGATACCGGTGATGATCTGGTTAACCAGCACCAGCATGGCCAACGAGCCGAAGAAGTACCAGAAGTTCAGGTTCTTCGGTGCCGGATACTTGGCCATGTGGTCGTTGTACATGGCCGTGAGCGGGAATCGATAATCGATCCAGCCCATCAGTTTACTCAACATGGTCAGGCCTCCTTGCCATCGGCACCGACCAGGATGGTGGTGTCATTAATGAATTGATAGGGCGGAATGACCAGGTTCAGCGGTGCAGGCACCCCCTGGAACACACGGCCGGCCATGTCGAACTTGGAGCCATGGCACGGGCAGAAGAAGCCGGACGTAACGCCCTGCACCTGCTCGCCAAAGCTGTCAGGCAGATAGGAAGGTGAACACCCCAAGTGGGTGCAAATACCGACCGCGACAAAAATTTCTGGCTTGATCGATCTGTACCCGTTATGGGCATAGTCAGGCTGCTGCGGCTCTTCAGATGAGGGATCCCGCAGCTTGTCATCATGTGCAGCCAAGGCATCCAGCGTCTGTTTGGTGCGTTTCACCACCCAGACTGGCTTGCCTCGCCACTCGACACGGATGAGCTGACCCGGTTCCAACTTGCTGATATCGACTTCAACCGGCGCACCGGCTGCTTTGGCCTTGGCGCTCGGATTCCATGACTTTATAAACGGCACTGCGGTAAACGCAGCTCCTACCCCACCAACGGCAACCGTTGACCAGGTAAGAAATCTGCGGCGACCGGTATCAACTGGCGCATTGCTCATCCAAAAACTCTCCCATGTGGACTCCGCACATTCTTATAGTGTCCCTGTTCCCCATTTTTCCCGTGACAACAGCGGCGGAAGCTGGATTTACAATTGCCACAGAAAACAGGGGAAATTTTAAAGAAAAGATAACAACTTGACAAGAAAGAGCGGTGAGCAATGAAAACAATAAAGAAACAATTTTTTGTCTTTTGTGACGCGTGGTTAGCATTGATGTCGGTAATATTACCAATAAAAAAAGCCTGGCGGTTGCCAGGCTTTTTTGACACTCGAAAGAGTGAGTACCAAAAGCGAATTAACGCTTGGAGTACTGCGGACGCTTACGAGCTTTGTGCAGACCAACTTTCTTACGCTCAACCTTACGGGCATCACGAGTAACAAAGCCAGCTTTACGCAGTTCGGAACGCAGGGTTTCGTCGTACTGCATCAGAGCACGAGTGATACCGTGGCGGATCGCACCAGCTTGACCGGAGATGCCACCACCGTTAACGGTGATGTACAGGTCCAGTTTCTCGGTCATCTCAACCAGTTCCAGCGGCTGACGAACTACCATGCGGGCAGTCGGACGGCCGAAGTACTGCTCCAGGGAGCGCTGGTTGATTACGATCTTGCCGCTACCCGCTTTGATAAATACGCGAGCAGTGGAGCTTTTGCGACGGCCGGTACCGTAGTATTGATTTTCTGCCATGTTGCCAGTTCCCGATTAGATATCCAGTACTTGAGGTTGCTGAGCAGCATGAGCATGCTCGGCGCCTGCGTAAACTTTCAGTTTACGGAACATGGCACGGCCCAGAGGACCTTTCGGCAGCATGCCTTTGACGGCTGCTTCGATTACCATTTCCGGTTTACGCTGAATCAGCTTGTCGAAGCTGATTGACTTGATACCACCCGGGAAACCGGAGTGAGCGTGGTACATTTTGTCGGTAAATTTCTTACCGGTTACGTGTACCTTCTCAGCGTTTACAACGATGATGTAATCACCGGTGTCAACGTGCGGAGTGTACTCAGCTTTGTGCTTACCACGCAGACGAGCAGCGATCTCGGTTGCGATACGACCCAGAGTTTTACCTTCTGCGTCCACAATGTACCAGTCACGTTTTACGGTTTCTGGCTTGGCAACGAAAGTTTTCATTAAGTTAAACCCAATTACCTGTTACAGACCCAATTGCTTATGGGGGCTCTCCCACAAACAACAAACGATGGCCTACCTGTACCCCTTCGAATACAAGTAAAGCTTAAAGTGTTGCTGTCTTATCGACAGCTGTAACGTGGGCCGGGCGATTATAAGTGAAGTTGCCTTAAATATCACCTGCTAATTTCACTGCCATGAAACCAGCAAATGTCGCCCGGCCCTACCTGCCGCAGATGCCCATCCGACTGGCAGGCGCGGTATTGTGACTAAGGAAGGTGCACTCTGGCAAGGTATTCGTGCGATTGCATTTCCTGAAGCCGTGAAAGACAGCGTTGGAATTCGAAATTCAGCAGCCCTTCGCCGTAGAGTTCTGTCATGGGAACAGCCGCCGACATGATGAGTTTGACGTGCCGTTCGTAGAACTCATCGACCATGGCAATGAAGCGACGAGCCGCGTCATCCGTGCCTGTGCCCATTGGCTGCACATTGGCCAGCAGAACGGTATGGAACAGTCTGGCCAGCTCGATATAGTCGTTCTGGGAGCGGGGAGTACAGCAAAGTTGCTCAAACTCCATATAGAGCACCCCTTCCCCCATCCCGAGCGACCTCAGCTGACGATGATTGACCTCGAACGTCCCCTCGCAAGCCGTGTGTCCGCCGGTTAATTGCTGAAAATAGTGGTCAAGATTGGCTTTTGCCTGCAAATCCAGCGGGCAGTGATAAATCTCGGCTTGTTCCAGCGTACGCAGGCGATAGTCGATACCACCATCCACGTTAAGTACCTCACAATGGCGCTCGATCAGCTCGATAGCAGGCAGAAAACGGGCTCGCTGCAGCCCGTTGCGATAAAGATCCTGCGGCGGAATATTTGAAGTGGCGACCAGCACGACACCGTGACCAAACAGCTCCTGAAACAGCGTTCCCAGCAACATGGCATCGGTGATGTCGGAGACAAAAAATTCGTCGAAACAGATGATGTCTGTCTCGCTGGCAAGCTTGCTGGCCACCAGCTTGAGGGGATCGGACTGCCCGCTCAACCCCTGCAGTTCATCGTGAATGCGGTGCATGAAGCGGTGGAAATGGCTGCGCATCTTGCGCGTCCCAGGCAGGCTGTCGAAAAAAGTATCCATCAGCCAGGTCTTGCCTCGGCCCACTCCGCCCCACATATAGATACCGAGGACGGGCTCCGGCGGCTTGGGCTTTTGCAGCCAACCCAGCAGCCCTCGAGATCTGGTCGGAGTCGGGCGCCGTAGCAAATCCTGATACAGTCGCTCCAGCCTGCTAATGGCCATCCCCTGCGCGGGGTCGGCCACAAAGCCGGGGCGCAGCAGATCCTGCTGGTATTTTTGCTGCGGTGTCATCCTTGAGCGCCTCTCCAAGTCCCTGAATCGAGGACAAAATGGTATCACGGCCTCAGGACGCACGGTATAGTGCCATCAAGGCATGGCGGTTATGACGACCGCATAAACCCACTCTGTTTTAGCTGTAACAAGGAGCATCTATGAGTCTGTTAACTGGGATCCTGCTGGCTGTCGCGGCCTTGATTATCGGTATCGTTCTCGGCCGTTTTTCGGTGCGTAGCCGCGATGCTGGCCGTCTCGAACAGGAACTGAAGAAGGCCCACAAGGAGCTCGAGAGTTATCAGGGCCAAATCAACACCCACTTCGCCGACAGCGCCGCCCTGATGGAGCAACTGGCCGAGCAGTATCAGACCCTCTATCGCCACATGGCCGAGCAGAGCAAATTCCTGGCCAAGGCGCAGGAACCGCTGTTCCGCGAGTCATTGGTAGAAGAAGCCCCTGCCAATGTGGCAGAAGAGCCGGGCGTTCCGCCTCGCGACTATGCTGGCGCCTCTTCCGGACTGCTCAAGCAACCAAACTAGTTCCTCGCGGAACTAATTGGCCAGTCCCGTGGTCTGACCTTGACGATTGCAATGCAACTTTTTCTGGGAGCTGTTTTTCATATGCGTAAACCTCTTTCCATGCTCAGTGTGCTAGCCCTCAGTGTCGGTATCGCCATGTCTGCGGCCCCTGCTCAGGCTGCACTGCCTTCCCTGTTAGGTTCAAATCAGGAGATGCCAAGCCTGGCGCCTGTTCTCGAACAGGTCACCCCGGCGGTGGTCAATATCTCGGTTTCTGGCAAAAAAATTACCCGTCAGCGTCTGCCGGAACAGTTCAAGTTCTTCTTCGGCCCCAACATGCCCGATGAACAGGTGAGCGAGCAGCCATTCCAGGCACTCGGCTCCGGTGTCATCGTCGATGCCAAGAAGGGTTACGTGATCACCAACGCCCACGTGGTTCACGAGGCGGACGAGATCAAGGTCAACCTGAAGGATGGTCGTGAATATGCGGCCAAGAAGATTGGTGAAGACAAGCAGTCCGACATCGCCCTGCTGCAAATCAAGGCCGAGGACCTGGTACAGATCAAGTTCGCCGACTCCGACGAGCTGCGGGTAGGTGACTATGCGCTGGCCATCGGCAACCCGTTTGGTCTGGGCCAGACCGTCACCTCCGGTATTGTCAGTGCGCTGGGTCGCAGCGGCCTCAACATCGAGAATCTGGAGAACTTCATCCAGACCGATGCGGCCATCAACTCCGGTAACTCCGGCGGCGCCCTGCTCAACCTGCGTGGCGAGCTGATCGGTATCAACACCGCGATTCTGGGCCCGAACGGCGGCAACATTGGCATCGGCTTTGCCATCCCTTCCAACATGGTGCGGGATCTGACCGAGCAGATCGTCAAGTACGGTGAAGTGCGTCGCGGCCAGCTGGGGATTACCGGCACCGAGCTCACCTCCGACATCGCCAAAACCTTCGGTTACAACAAGAAGGATGGTGCCTTCGTCAATCAGGTCATGCCTGATTCGGCGGCCGACAAGGCGGGCATCAAGGCCGGCGATATCATCGTCAGCATCGATGGCAAACCGGTTCGCTCCTTCGGTGAGCTGCGTGCCAAGATCGCTACCATGGGCGCTGGCAAGCAGGTCGAGCTGGGACTGATCCGCGATGGCAAGTCACAAACAGCCAAGGTGACCCTGAAGCAGGCCGATGACAGCGAAGTACGCGCTAGTGCGCTGCATCCGGCACTGGAAGGGGCCAAGCTGAGCACCACTACCGACCCGGTCTCCGGTGTCGCGGTGGCCGATATTGATCCTCGCTCTCCGGCAGCCGCTTCCGGCCTGCAGAAGGGTGACATCATCATCGGGGTCAACCGCCTGCGCATCAACACCCTGGGCGAGCTGACCAAGGCGCTCAAGAACAAGCCTGACGTGCTGGCACTCAACATCCAGCGCGGTGACTCCTCGCTCTATCTGGTGATCCGCTAACGCTCAAGTTGTTCGCCAACCCCTCTATCACCCGCGGCCTTCACCGCGGGTGATTTTTATCCATCGATAGTGTTATTCTCTGCGCGCAGCCTGTACGGATGAGAATGACATGAAAATCCCCCCTTTAGTCAGTTACTTGGGCAAGTCTGTCGGTTTTGGATTGACCGTCGCGGCGCTGCTGTTGCTGCTGTTTCCCCATTTTCGCGGTGGTGCCCAACTGCCCGGCATCATCACCAATGCCCGTGAACTGAGTTTCTCCTATGCCGCCCATCGGGCAGGCCCTGCCGTCGTCAACATCTACACCCGCAGCTTTGCCCCCAATCAGGGCAATCAGGGGGAACTGCGCCCGCAAGGGCTGGGTTCCGGCGTCATCATGAACCAGCGCGGCTATGTACTGACCAACTACCACGTCATCGCCGATGCCGACCAGATCATCGTCGCGTTGCAGGATGGCAGGGTCTTCAGTGCCGAGCTGGTCGGAACCGATCAGCTCACCGACCTCGCCGTGCTCTATATCGAGTCAGACAACCTGCCGGTGATCCCGCAAGATCCTGAGCGACTGCCAGAAGTGGGAGATGTGGTGCTCGCCATCGGCAACCCCTACAACGTCGGCCAGACCATCACCCAAGGCATCATCAGTGCGACCGGCCGCACCGGCCTCTCCAGCATGGGGCCCGACAGCAATGGCCGTCAGGATCTGCTGCAGACCGATGCCGCCATCAACGAGGGCAACTCGGGGGGAGCACTGGTCAACGGCCGTGGCGATCTGGTGGGTATCAACACCGCCACCTATCACCTCAACGGCAATCAGGAGAGCTACGGCATCAGCTTCGCCATCCCCTACCGGCTGGCCAAACGGATCATGGATGAGCTGATCGCCAACGGCCGGGTGATCCGCGGCTACCTCGGGATCTCCAGTGTCGAGATCAACCCCATAGTCGCGCGGATGATGAACCTCGGCGACCTGCGTGGTCTGGTGGTGGAGAGTCTGGATCCCAACGGCCCGGCGGCCAAAGGCGGCCTGCAGCGAGGGGATGTGCTGCTCAAGATCAACGGAGAAGCCATCAGTGGCGTACGCAGCGCCATGGACAAGATTGTCGAGAGCCGCCCCGGCACCAAGCTGACCATCTCGGTATTCCGCTCCGGCAAGCCGCTGGAAGTGGTGGTCACCATAGAAGAAGACCTGCGCTATCAGCAGAGAACAGCCAGCTCGAGCGCCACATCGGCCAGCTAGCGTCACTCCTTGTTATGAGAAGGGCGGGAAACCGCCCTTTTCCATATCTGCCCTCTCGGCAACGTCTCTTACCGTGAGATGACTCACAGTTTCCCGCAACGCTTGCCCTGCCCCCGCCCCCCGATTTGTGCGCTACCGATCACACAAAACCAGCTTCAATAAGCACTCTTTTTACCTTTTCAGTATCCAAACGATCACTTTGGGGCCATTTCCTCAGGAATTTCCGCTTCGAATCGGAAAAACGCTGCCTCCTCCACATCGACGCGCAGGCTTAGGGTAACGCCATACCTTCTGCCAGCCTTGGAGAGCAGACATTGCAAACAGAGACTCACGACCAGACCCTGACCCCGAACAGCCCGGAGTTGCTGCGCCAGACCGATCATATCCTCGCGCGCATTTATCCCCTGCTGGCCGAACAGGGCATCATCCCCAACGAGGTGCAACGGCAGATGCTGGCCTCCCATGTCAAAGCCATGGTGTGGCGCTCCCACAGCGGCGAGCCCCTGCCAGAAGTTGACCTCAGCCTGTTTGAAGAGATCTCCCCCCTCTCACTGCGTCTCGCCGAACAGGTCGTCAGCTGGCTGGATCAGCTTGCTTATGAGGAGGCACACCTCTTGTCCGTCCATTTTGAAGTCGCCAAAGAAAACGAACTCAGCTCGGTGCAGAACCCGTAACTCAAGGAGAAATCGATATGACAGCCATCAAACTCGTGATTGGAGACCGTCTCGGCAAGGGTCAGAAAGTGGGCGCAGGCGCGGAAGCTGCCGGGGCCAACGTGACCATCATCCCCGGCATGGCCGCTGACATGAAGCTCGGCGACGTGATGAACAAGGAGCAGGCGGATCTCGGCATCTCCTTCTGCGGCAGCGGCGGCGCCGGGGCGATCACCGCCCAGACCAAATACGGCTACAAGTGCCGCTACGGCATGCGCTCTGTTGAAGAGGGCGTCACCGCCATCAACGAAGGGTGCGTGGTGCTGGGCTTCGGTTTCATGGACAAGGAAGAGCTGGGTCAGAAGCTGGTCGAAGCCTTCGCCAAGAAGCACGGACGCGCCTGATGAAAGAGAACTTCACCACCCAGGTCATCGTCAACGGCAAGGGGACGACCCGCCAGCAGGCGTTTGCCTCCGCCCTCAGCCAGGTGCAACCCACACTGCTCAAGGACAACCAGCAGGTACTGCTGCGTATTGAGCCGGTCGATGTACAGGTGCTCAAAGCCGAGGAGTCGGTCCGGGTGGAGAAGTTCCTGTTCTTCTTCCTGCCGCGCCAGCGCCGCGAATACCGCGTCCAGCTGGAGATCAAGGTTCAGGTCACCAGTCTGGATGTCGCCAAGGTGACATTCACCCAGGTGTGATGCCTGCGCAGGCACAACCCCACAAGAAGGATACGTTGGATGTTTCTAATCATTTTTATCAAGTCACTCATCATTGGCGGCCTGGTTGGCGTCGGGGTGGGGGCCGGCGCGGCGCGGATGTTCCACGCCCCGACCGTACAGGGCATGGGTGCCTTCCGCACCCTGGGCGAACTTAACTCCTGTGAAGGGGATCCCGCTTCCCACTTCTCGTTTGGTCTGGGCTTCTTCTTCAACGCCTGGGCCTCGACCGTGGCGGCAGGCGCCTTCACCCAGGATGTGGATCACCGCATCATCCCGCACTGGGCCACGGCGGCACTGCTGTTCAAAAATCGGGATCTCGCCACCACTCTGCACGACCCGAAAAAGATGGCCATCGCTGGCGGCATCATAGGTGCCATCGTGGTCGCCTTCCTCAACAGTACGGCGGCTGCTGTCCCGGCCGCCCTGCAGGTCACTGCGGTCAAGGTGCTGGTACCGGCCGCCAACCTGCTGGTCAACACCGTCATGCCGGTGATCTTCTGGCTAGCTGCCATCGAGGCGGGCAAGAAATCCGGTTTCTGGGCCACCATCTTCGGCGGTCTGGCACAGCTCATCATGGGCAACGCGGTACCGGGCCTGGTGCTCGGCATCCTGATCGGCAAGGGCGTGGAAGAGAGCGGCTGGAACCATGTCACCAAGGTGATGATGGCTGCCATCGTCCTGCTGTTCGTGCTGAGCGGCTTCTTCCGCGGCTTCGACATGAAACTGATTGAATCCTTCCATATGGGTGTCCCCCTCTGGCTGGAAAACGTCCATAACCTGCTGAGCGGCAAATAAGGGGTCACACCATGGATGAGAAACTGAAAAACAACTTCTGGTACGCCGACTGGTCATTCCCCATCTTCGTCGGCCTGCTCTCGGCCGGGGTCTTTGCAGGTACCCATATGTTCTATCTGTACGGGGTTGGTGCCTTCAACGAGGTAGCCTTCGTCGCCATGCTGAAAGCCGGAATGGACACGGGTGCCTACGGCGCGGTAGCCGCGTTCGGTGCCAGCTTCCTGTTCGCCCGCATCATCGAGGGATCCCTGGTGGGGATTCTGGATATCGGCGGAGCAATCCAGACCGGGGTCGGCCTCGGTGTGCCAGCCCTGCTGCTGGGAGCCGGCATCGTCTATCCGGTGGAGAACTTCGGCGCCTCGCTGGCAACCGGCATGGGGATTGGTCTGGCTATCGGCTACGTCATCATTCTGGCGCGCAAGTTCACCATCAACCAGAGCAACTCCACTTACGGTGCTGACGTGATGATGGGTGCTGGCAACAGCTCTGGCCGCTTCCTCGGCCCCCTCATCATCCTCTCCGCCATGGGCGCTTCCATCCCCATCGGTATCGGTTCCCTGCTGGGTGCGCTGCTGTTCTACGTGTGGGACAAGCCCATCACCGGCGGTGCCATTCTGGGAGCCATGCTGCTGGGTACCTTCTTCCCGGTCGCCCTTGTGTAAGTACCAGCCGCCCTGCGGGGCGGCTCGCCAGAGGTTATCAGCATGTACGACATCATCATCAAAGCGGGGCGGCTGGGAGATGGCCAGCTCGTCGATATCGCCATCAGGGAGGGCAAAATCGCCGCCATCGGCTCCCTGCCGGAGACGGCAACGGCGCGGCAGATCCTGGATCTCAGCGGCCGGGTGCATGTGAGCGCTGGCTGGATCGATGGCCACACCCACTGCTACCCCGCCTCCCCCATCTATCACGATGAGCCGGACAAGGTGGGCGTAGAGTCCGGCGTCACCACCGTCATCGACGCCGGCAGCACCGGAGCCGACGATGTGGATGACTTCCAGCAGATCGCTGCGGGCTGCAAGACCCGGGTGCATGCCCTGCTCAACATCTCCCGCATCGGTCTGCTACGCCAGAACGAACTGGCTGATAGCCGGGATCTGGATATGGATCTTGCCTCGGCAGCCATTCGCCGCCACCCCGACTTTATTGTCGGCATCAAGGCGCGGATGAGCGGCAGCGTGGTCGGAGAAAACGGTCTACAACCGCTGCGCATGGCCAAGGCGCTGCAACAGACCCACGGCCAGCTACCGCTGATGGTGCACGTGGGCAACACGCCGCCGGATCTGGACGAGATAGTTGCCCTGCTGGGGGATGGCGATCTGCTGACCCACTGCTTCAATGGCAAACCGAACCGCATCCTGACCTCGGCTGGCGAGCTGCGGGTCGCGGTGCGCGAGGCGATGCAGCGGGGGCTCTTGCTCGACATCGGCCACGGCGGCGCCAGCTTCAGCTTCGAGGTGGCGGAGCTGGCTATCCGGCAGGGGATCCTGCCCCGCACCATCAGCTCAGACATCTACTGCAAGAACCGCATCAAGGGGCCGGTCTACAGTTTGGCCCACGTGATGTCGAAATTTCTCGCCATCGGCATGACGCTGGAGCAGGTGCTCGCCTGCGTCACCCATCAAGCGGCCGATGCCCTGCGCCTTTCCGGCAAGGGGTGGCTCGAGGTGGGAGCCGATGCCGATCTGACCCTGTTCGAGGTCGCCAGCGGCCCGACCCTGTTTATGGATACCGAAGCCCAGTCCCGCAGCGGTGACCAACAACTGCAGCCTCTCGCCGCCCTGGTCGGTGGCGAACTGGTTCTGACTCACTATGGGAAATCACACCATGCCTTCTGTTTATGAGAAATATCAGCTCAAACCGGTGATCAACGCCTCCGGGCGCATGACCATACTCGGCGTCTCCACCCCCGAGCAGGAGGTGGTCGATGCGGTCAATTTTGGCCTGGGCCACTACTTCGAGGTCAAGGATCTGGTCAACAAGACCGGCGCCTATCTGGCTGGTTTACTGGATGTGGAAGATGCGGTGGTGGTCTCCTGTGCCAGCGCCGGCATCGCCCAGTCAGTCGCCGCCATGATAGTACGCGGCGATCCCTATCGCCTCGAGCACCTGCATGCCCATCACCATGAGGTGCCGAGTGAAATCGTGCTGCCCAAGGGGCATAACGTCAACTTCGGCGCCCCGGTCGGTACCATGGTCAATCTGGGTGGCGGCAAAGTAGTAGAAGCCGGTTACGCCAACGAGTGCTCCCCTTCCCAGCTGGCCGCTGCCATCAATGCCAACACAGCAGCCATCCTCTACATCAAATCCCACCACTGCGTGCAGAAGAGCATTCTGTCGGTGGCAGAGGCCGCCGAGGTGGCCAAGACCCACGGGCTCCCGCTCATCGTCGATGCGGCTGCCGAAGAGGATCTGCGCCTCTACTACAACCAGGGTGCGGACCTGGTCATCTACAGCGGCGCCAAGGCCATTGAAGGGCCCACCAGCGGGCTGGTGCTCGGCAAGCGTCAGTACGTGGAGTGGGTCAAACAGCAGGCCAATGGCATCGGTCGCGCCATGAAGGTGGGCAAGGAGGGTATCCTCGGCCTGACCCACGCCATCGAGCGCTATCTGGCCAAAGAGAAAGAGAGCGGCGCCGCCATGGTCGCCAAGATGAGCCCCTTCATCGAGCGCCTCAACCAGCTGCCCGGCGTCACCGCCAAGGTGGTATGGGACAGCGCAGGGCGCGACATCGCCCGCACCGATATCGCCTTCGACCACCAGCAGCTCGGCATGACCACAGTGCAGGTCGTCACCCGTCTGCAACAGGGCACGCCTGCCATCTACTGTCGTGGCTACAAGGCCAACGAGGGGCATATCGAGATCGATGTGCGCAGCGTCTCCGTGCCCCAGCTCGACCAAATCCACTCTGCCATTGCCAACCTCGTTCAGGAGAATCGCTGATGTCCCTTACCCCCAACTACTACCGTGATCGGGTCTGTCTCAACGTGCTGGCCGGTTCCAAAGAGAATGCCGTCGAGGTGTACGATGCAGCCGAAGGCCACGTGCTGGTCGGTGTGCTCTCCAAAAACTACCCGGATATCCGCTCCGCAGTTGCCGATATGAAGGAGTACGCCAAGCTTATCGACAACGCCCTCTCCATCGGGCTGGGCGCCGGGGATCCGCGCCAATCCGCCATGGTGGCCGAGCTGGCCTGCCAGCTGCAGCCCCAGCACGTCAATCAGGTGTTCACCGGTGTCGGCGCCAGCCGGGCGCTGCTCGGCCAATCACAAACGCTGGTGAATGGGTTGATCTCCCCTACCGGCATGCCGGGCATGGTGAAGATCTCCACCGGTCCACTCAGCGCCGGGCAGCCCGATGGCATAGTGCCCATCGATACCGCCATCGCCCTGCTCAAGGACATGGGCGGCAGCTCGGTCAAGTTCTTCCCCATGGGTGGGCTGGCCTGCCGCGACGAGTATCAGGCAGTGGCCGAGGCTTGTGCCCGCCACGGCTTCTGGCTGGAGCCCACCGGCGGCATCGATCTGGACAACTTTGAAGAGATTGTGCGGATTACGCTGGACGCCGGTGTCGAGAAGGTGATCCCTCACGTCTACAGCTCCATCATCGACAGCGCGAGCGGGCACACTCGCCCCGAGGATGTTCGCACTCTGCTGGCCATAGTGAAACGACTGTTTGCCTGATGGCAGTCACGGGCGCCGGTTTAATCACTGACCGGTGCCTGGCTTGTTGATGACCCACTTGTTAACATCGACCCTTTATCTCGCAACAGGAGTCTTGCATACCCCCTATGATCAAGCTGCCACACCCCAGGCTCCATCAACTGCTGATCCAGCTCCATGCCGAACCACTGCCACAGGAGGAGCTGGCTCGCCGCCTCAATGTCTCCACCCGCACGGTGCGCACCGATGTGGCGACCCTCAATGAACTGATTGCCACGCACGGCGCTCACCTGATCCACCAGCGTGGCAGCGGCTACCAGCTGAAAATCTACAATCAGGGACTGTTTGACGCTCTGCTGGCGGCCCAGGGTCAGGATAGCGGCCTGCCACGCACCAGCCGGGAGCGGGTGCTGCACCTGCAGATCCTGCTATTGACGGCAGAGCAGGGGATCAAGCTCGATGAGCTGGCTGATACCTGGTATCTGAGCCGGGCGGCACTGCAGGGGGATATGGCGGAAGTCCGTGAGCAACTCAGCCACTTCAGGCTCAGCGTTGAGAGCAAACCCCGCCTGGGGATGCGCATTCAGGGGGAGGAGACGGCGATCCGTGCCTGTTTGACCCAGCTGCTCTATCAGGAGTTGCTGCACAACAACCAGTTGCAAACCCTGCTACCCAACCTCTGCCCCAGCAAGACGATGGAGGTAGTGGGCAATCATATCCATGCCCAGCTTGCCCGACATCAGCTGCGTCTCGCTGACGAGAGCCTGCAGCAGCTCACCATCTACTGCGCCGTTGCCCTGCTGCGTCAGGCATCCGGTCACGAGTTGCGCCACTTCGCCAGCGAGGATCTGACTCTGCCGCTGCTGGCAGTATCTCGCGATATATATGCGGTATTGCCCACCCTGACGCCCCCCTTAGAGGACGAGATCGCCGGTCTCGCCATCCAGATCCAGGCGCGCCTGATTGCCGATACTCCCCAGCTCAGCCCGGCAATGGCCGCCGAGAGCGAACAGCTGGTGGAACATCTGCTGACCTACATTCATCAACACTACCCTTACGACCTGCGAGGCGACCAACAGCTGCGGGCCGACCTGCAAACCCATATCAGCGCCATGCTGCTACGGGTCAAATACCAGATTGGCAACCACAACCCGCTGGCAGATCACATCAAGCAGTACTACCCCCTCGCCTACGACATCACGCTGGCGGCCATTTCGGAGTGGATCAAGCAGACCCCCTACCGACTGACCCATCACGAGATCGGCTATCTGGTGATCCATATCGGGGTCGGGCTGGAGCGCCATTACGACATCGGCTACACCCGCCGCCCGCAGGCGCTATTGCTTTGCGATGCAGGCAACGCCACCTTCCGGGTACTGGAAGCACGCATCAAGCGGGAGTATCCCCAGTTGCAGCTGACCACGCTTGAATCGGTGCGGGATTACGAAGGTCTGGCGCAGATCGCGCAGGACTTTGTCATCAGTACCGTTAAGGTGAACGAAAAAAACGCTCCCGTGGTACTCGTTGCCCCCTTCCCGACCCAATACCAGCTGGAGCAGCTTGGCAAGCTGGTGCTGATCGACCGCACCCGCCCCTACATGCTCGACAAATATTTCGATGCCGACCACTTCATGGTGGTCAAAGAACCCCTTACCCAGGCCGAACTGTTTTCCCGCATCTGTGATCAGTTGGAAGCGGAAGATCTGGTGGAGAGCGGCTTCAGAGCCTCACTGCAGGAGCGGGAGCGGATCGTCTCCACCATGCTGGGAGAAGGGATCGCCCTGCCCCACTCTCTCGGTCTGCTGGCGCGCCGCACTCTGGTGTACACCGTACTGGCCCCGCAGGGGATCGACTGGGGCAACGGGGAAATCGCAACGCTCATCTTCGTGCTGGCCATCAGCAAGGCCGATTACGAGGAGGCGATGGGTCTCTACGACCTGTTTCTGGCACTGATGAACGAAAAAGCCAGCAGGAATCTGCTGGCTTGTCGGGATTTTGCCAGCTTCAAAGCGCTGGCGCGCACCGGTTCATAACATGAAACGAGGAGTGACTACTCCTCGTTAAAGCCGGAGGTGAACAGCTCCACCACGGCAGCCAGGGCCTCGACCTCTTCGGGGCCCTCAACCTGTACTTCCACCTGCCGCCCTTGCGCCGAATCCAGCATCAGCAGGCCGATGATGCTGTCAGCATCGGCCTCCACACCATCTTCATTGCGCAGCAGCACGTGAGCATCGAAACCCTGCACCAGCTCGAACAGCATCATGGCTGGTCTGGCATGAATACCCAGCTTGTTTTTTACTTCAACCGAGGCGGAAACAGTCATCGGGTCGTCCTATTGGTCCGTCAAGATTGGGGGGCACTCTTGTCGAGAGTGCGGTGGCGGATCTGTACGTTCTTGCCAAGCAAACGGAATGCACTGGCCAGCCGTTCTGCAATAAAGACCGAGCGGTGCTGACCGCCGGTGCAACCGATGCCGACCGTGAGGTAGCTGCGATTGTTGCGCTCCAGATGGGGCAACCAGGTCACCAGCATGTTCTCGATCTGCTGGGTAAACAGCATCACGTCGGCCTGCGCCGAGAGGTAGTTGGCAACCGGCTCATCCTTGCCGGTGAACGGCTTGAGCTCGGGGATCCAGTGCGGGTTGGGCAGGAAGCGGGCATCGAACACGAAGTCGGCATCCTTCGGAATGCCGTACTTGAAGCCGAACGACTCGAACACCAGCACCAGCTCGTTCTCTTTCTTGCCGAGTACCCGGGTCTTGATGAGCTCGCTCAGGTCGTGAATGCTGAGGGTGGTGGTGTCGATGCGCAGGTCAGCGGTCGAGGAGATAGGCGCCAGCAGGTGGGTCTCCTCCCGAATCGCCTCATCCAGCGACAGCTTGTTGCGCGAGAGGGGGTGCAAGCGACGGCTCTCGCCATAGCGCTTGAGCAGGGTGCCGTTGTCGGCATCGAAGAAAAAGCTGGAGAACTCTACCCGCCCCTCATTGCGCACCTGAGCCAGCAGATTTTCCAGTTTCTCCGGATCGCTCGGCAGGTTGCGCACATCGATACTGACCGCCAGCTTGTCGTACTGGCTCTCCACCGAGACAATCAGCTGGGGCAGCAGATTGACCGGCAGGTTGTCCACACAGTAGTAACCCAGATCTTCCAGCACTCGCAGGGCTACCGTTTTACCGGAGCCCGAACGTCCACTTACCACGATTAACTGCATCTTGTTCCCTCACGCCAAAACGGGTGTCTCATCCTTGGCCTGCTGTCAGGCCGAGGTCATGATCTGATAGAGCTCTTCGTCACTGGTTGCCTGACGCAACTGGCGGCAAACCGCCTTGTCACCCAGCTTGGAAGCCATCAGAGAAAGGGTCTTGAGATGCTGCTTGCACTCGCTCTCCGGCACCAGCAAGGCAAACAGCAGGTCAACCGGTTGATTGTCGATGGAGTCGAAAGGAATAGGGTCGGCAAAGGTCATCAGGATCGCGGTTGGCGGGAACTCATCGACAATGCGACCGTGGGGGATCGCAATACCGGCACCGATCCCGGTACTACCCATTTTTTCGCGGGCCAGCAAGCATTCGAACAGTGCCTGACGGGAGGTGCCAAGGCGTTCGGCGGCCAGCTCGCTGATGATTTCGAGGGCGCGTTTCTTGCTGGTACAAGGGACTGCACTCTTGGTGCAGTCCCGACTCAGTATGTGTTCAAGTTGCATGGTTATTTTTTATTTAACTTATCTTTGTGCTTGATGATCTGCCTGTCCAGCTTGTCGAGCAAGGTGTCTATCGCAGCATACATATCGGCATGTTCAGAGTTGGCAAACACTTCGCCACCGCTGACGTGCAATTTGGCTTCCGCTATCTGGTTCAGTTTT
Organism: Aeromonas sp. s7(2024); assembly: GCF_040907825.1. NCBI lineage: Bacteria > Pseudomonadati > Pseudomonadota > Gammaproteobacteria > Aeromonadales > Aeromonadaceae > Aeromonas > Aeromonas sp. s7(2024). Next base: position 106,694 of record NZ_JBFOCM010000037.1, on the reverse strand, counting down.
TCCACGCTAAGCACCACATGAACATTGTTGATGTGGTCGAAGTGACGCTCGAGTTTGGCAAATTTGTTATTCACATAATCACGCAGAGCTTCGGTGATCTCGACATGGTGTCCGGTCAGGTTAATTTGCATAACATCATCCTTTTGTTTGCCTAAACCAGGCGTTTGCGCTGATTGGAAGGTGGGATAAACAAGGATTCGCGATACTTAGCGATCGTGCGTCTCGCCACCATAATACCCTGTTCGGCCAGCAAATCCGCGATCTTGCTATCACTTAACGGCTTGGCAGGATTCTCTGCCGTGACCAGCTTCTTGATGAGCGCGCGAATTGCGGTCGATGAGCACTCTCCTCCTCCTTCGGTGTTCACATGGCTGGAGAAAAAAAACTTCAATTCGAAGATACCACGGGGGGTATGCATGTACTTCTGGGTCGTCACCCGGGAGATGGTCGACTCATGCATCTCTACCGCTTCGGCGATGTCATTGAGCACCATCGGCTTCATCGCCTCTTCACCATACTCGAAAAAGCCCTGCTGCTGCTCGACAATACAGCTGGCTACTTTCAACAGGGTATCGTTGCGGCTCTCAAGGCTCTTGATGAACCACTTGGCCTCCTGCAGGTGGGAGCGGATGAATTGGGTATCCGTGCTGCTGCGGGCGTTGCGGGCCATGGCGGCATAGGTCTCGTTGACCCGGATGCGCGGGGCGGAATCGGGATTGAGCTCGACCACCCACTTGCTGCCCTTCTTGACCACGGAGACGTCGGGGATCACGTACTGGGAGTCGCTCTGGATGATGCCGTTGCCGGGGCGCGGCTCCAGCAGCTGGATCAGATCCAGCACCTCCTTGAGGTCGCTCTCCTTGAGTTTTGTCTTGCGGGCGAGGGTGCGGTAATCCCGGTTGCCGAGCAGCTCCATGTGCTCGAGGATCACCTCCTTGGCCTCGTTGAGCCAGGGGGTCTGCGGGTCATATTGATCCAGCTGGATCAGCAAACACTCCTGCACCGAACGGGCAGCAATGCCGACCGGATCGAAGTGCTGCACCCGCTTGAGTACCGCCTCGACCTCATCGAGTTCCACCTCTACGTCATCGCTGGTGACGGCAGCCTGGATATCCTCCAGCGCAACGGTCAGATAACCGGATTCGTCGATGGCATCGATGATGGCGAGCGCGATGGCGGCATCCACATCGCTGAACGGTGTGAGCCGCATCTGCCACAACAGATAATCCTGCAGGTTTTCGGTGGTCTCTCCCTGATAGACGCTATCTTCCCCATCGTGGATGGGGCCCGCGCTCTGGGCGGTGCCGGCAGAGTAAACCTCGTCCCAGGTGGTATCCACCGGCAACTCATCCGGCATCTGCTCTTGGGCCATGGCATCGCTGGAATCCAGCTGGCTGGCATCGACCGGCGCTTCCGGACTGGTCTCTTGCGCCTCGCTCTCTTCCTGCTCCAGCAGAGGGTTGTTTTCGAGCGCTTGCTGAATTTCCTGCTGAAGTTCCAGAGTGGAGAGCTGGAGCAGACGAATCGCTTGTTGTAATTGCGGCGTCATGGTCAGGGACTGACCGAGACGCAACTGTAATGTCGGCTTCATCTACGTCGGGATATCCTTATGTTCAGCGAGGCACTCGTCAAAGGAAATGAAGGCATGCCCCCTTACTATAGACTGAATTGATCGCCCAAATAGACGCGCTTGACCTGCTCATCGGCAAGGATGTCAGCCGGTGCACCTTCGGCAATCATCTTGCCGTGGCTGACGATATAGGCCTTCTCACATACGTCCAGAGTCTCTCTGACGTTGTGGTCGGTAATCAAGACGCCAAGGCCTCTATCTTTCAGATGCTGAATGATCTTCTTGATGTCTATCACAGAAATCGGGTCAACCCCTGCAAAGGGTTCATCCAGCAGAATAAAACGCGGCTCGGCCGCCAGCGCACGGGCGATCTCGACCCGACGGCGCTCACCGCCGGAGAGGCTCTGACCCAGGTTGTCGCGAATGTGGGTGATGTTGAACTCTTCCAGCAGTTGCTGAACCTTGTCCTCACGCTCCTCACGGCTCAACCCTTTGCGGGTCTGCATCACTCCCATCAGGTTGTCGAACACCGACAGGCGACGGAAGATGGAGGCCTCCTGCGGCAGGTAACCGATGCCGTTACGGGCCCGCACATGCATGGGCTGCAGGCTGATGTCCTGATCGTCGATAGTGATGAGACCGGCATCGCGCTGCACCAGCCCCACGATCATGTAGAAGGAGGTGGTCTTGCCCGCCCCGTTGGGGCCGAGTAGGCCGACAATCTGGCCGGTGCCCACTTCAAGGCTGACGTCACTCACCACCATGCGGCGCTTGTAGCTCTTCTGCAGGCCCACTGCTTTCAACACTGCCATGGCTTATTTTCCCTGCTTCTTCTGGTCGGCGGGCTTGTCGAAATTCTCTACCTGATCCGGCAGGAACACGGTTTTGACCCGCTGGCTCGGGCTCTTGCTCTCGGCAATCATCTTCTGTTTGACGATGTCGTAGCGGATCAGATCGCCATTGACCTGGCTATCTTCCTGCTTGAGCTGACCGTTGCCGGTGATGGTCACCAGACGGTTCTTCAGCTCGTAGCGGATGGTATTGCCGTGGGCATTGACCGGCTTGCCGTTATCCAGGATCTGGAAGAAGGTGGCGGGCTTGCCGTAGGCAGTCATCACCTCGGCCCCTTTCTCGCCGGAACGGGTCACTACCACCTTGTCAGCCTTGATCCGGATGGTGCCCTGATTGATGGTCACATCCTCTTCGAAGGTGATGCGGTTGTCCTGCATCTCGGCCACCTGTTTGACGGCATCGACGTAGACCTTCTCGGCAAAGTCGGACTCTTTGGCGGTCACCGCACCACACAACAACAGGGCTGCGAGGGCCAGATTAGCGTTTTTCATTGAAATAGATGGCATGGCCTTGATCCAGTAACTCAAAATATTTGCGGTCCAGATGGCCCTTGAGGCCAACCCCTTGGGTCTGGAAATCCCGACCCAGAATGTTCACTTCCCGGTTGCTGCGCACATCCTGTGTCACCAGATCCAGCTCCAGATAGGATGTATCCAGTGTGGAGATGAAAGAGGTAGGTAGCAGACCATCCAGATGCACCTTGTCCCGCAGGATGACGTTGTCGCCCGTGTTGAGCACGCCGGTTTCGGCGGTCACCTTCCACTCGGCAGCACCCTGATCGTCATACATGTAGACCACCGGCTTGTCGAAGGTGGCCTGCTCGAGGATTTGATAATACTCGGCGTAGGTCGACTCCAGCCGCTCGGTGCGTTTGCCGTTGATATCAAAACGGGTGGTCACCAGATCTTTGGCGACAAAATCCGGCTGATAGTTTTCGATTTTGACGGCGCTCTCAGGCACCAGCTCAACCTTGCCCAACTGCCAGGCAACCAGCGCGACCAGAAACAGCAGGGCAAACAACAGGGTCTGTCTGCTCATACCGAGGCCTCGGGCTGATAATCGTCGTGGCCCTGCGCCTGCAAAATGAGGTCACACACCTCGCGCACCGCGCCCATGCCACCGCCAAGCCGGGTCACCATATCGGCACGACTAAGCACCAGCGGATGGGCATCGGCCACCGCGATACCCAGGCCGCAGGCGGCCATCACCGGCAGATCGATGGTGTCATCGCCCATATAGGCGGCCTGTTCAGCAGTCAGCCCCAGCTTGGCCAGCAGCGCTTCGAAGTGAGGCAGCTTTTTATCAGCCCCCTGCACCACATGAGCCACCCCCAGGCTTTTCATCCGATCGCTGACGATACGGGAGTTGCGCCCGGTGATAATGGCGATCTCGATCCCTGCATTGAGCAACGCTCGCATGCCCGCACCATCGCGGGTGCAGAAGGTTTTCAGCTCTTCGCCGTTGTTTCCCATGTAGATGAGGCCGTTGGAGAGCACCCCGTCCACATCGCACACCAGCAGGCGGATTTGCGCCGCCTTGTCGAACTGGCTGCGCGTCACCGGACCATAGAGGGTCGATACGTTTTGCATCAAATTACTCCGGCTTTCAGCAGGTCGTGCATGTTGAAGGCGCCGAGCGGGCGTTTCTCTTCATCCACGACCAGTAATCCATTGATTTTTCTCGTTTCCATCAGCTTGACGGCTTCTGCAGCCATCATCTCTGGACCTACGGTAACACAGTTGGCCGTCATCACACGGCTGATTGGGGTGTGATGGATATCGATCTGCTGGTCAAGAATGCGGCGCAGATCGCCATCGGTAAAGAGCCCGGCCAGCAGGCCATTGCCATCGACCACAGCCGTCATACCGAGCCCCTTGCGGCTCACTTCCAGCAGCGCCTGGCTGATGGTGGCATCTATCCCCACCCGGGGCAACAGCTCACCGCTGTGCATCAGGTCGCCAACCCGCAGCAACAGACGCTTGCCAAGGGAACCGCCCGGGTGAGAGAGGGCGAAGTCATCGGCGGTAAAACCGCGCGCTTCCAACAGAGCCACTGCCAGGGCATCACCCATCACCAGGGTTGCAGTGGTACTGGAAGTGGGTGCCAGACCCAGCGGGCAAGCCTCTTTCTCCACCTTGATGCACAGGTGCACGTTGGCCTCTTTGGCCATGGTGGAGGCGGGATTGCCAGTCATGCAGATGAGCGGAATGCCGCGGCGCTTGAGTACCGGCAGCAGAGCCAGGATTTCGTCGCTCTCACCGGAGTTGGAGATGGCGATGATAAGGTCGCCACTGGAGATCATCCCCAGATCGCCGTGACTCGCTTCTCCCGGGTGAAGGAAGAAGGCCGGTGTGCCGGTGCTGGCGAGGGTGGCGGCGATCTTGCTGCCGATATGGCCCGATTTGCCCATGCCGGTGACCACTATCTTGCCACCGCAGCGCAGCACCATTTCGCACGCCTTGTCGAAGGCGTCGTTCAGATACTGATAGAGTCCATCAATGGCTTGCTTTTCTGTGTCCAGCACCGCGCGGGCACTGCGACGAAAATCGAACAGTTCAGACACTTTCTCAGGCTTTACAGACATAAAGACACAGCTCCGGGCCGAAATTAGCTGCGGGATTATAAAAAAGTCTGTCCGGATAAGCGAATCGGATGGCAAGTCCCGCTCTCAATGACGCACTTTGTTACAGAAAACTGTCGTGCAAATGGGCTTGCAGCCTGTTCAATAGTTGTTCCTTGCTGTTGCTTAGACCTAGACTACCCCATAAAATTCGCACCTCATTTACACCGGATGGACAATTGTTTGAACAATGACCTGATCACCATCTCCGACCTGACCTTCAGTCACGGAGATCGGCTGTTGTATGACGGGATCAACCTAACCATTCCTCGTGGCAAGGTAACCGCCGTCATGGGCCCGAGCGGCATCGGTAAAACCACCCTGCTGCGGCTGATCGGTGGCCAGCTCAAGCCGGAGTCCGGTCACATTCTGTTTGACGGGGAAGATATCCCCACCCTCTCCCGTTCGCGCCTCTATGAAGTGCGCAAGCGGATGAGCATGCTGTTCCAGAGCGGCGCCCTGTTTACCGGCATGACGGTCTACGACAACGTGGCCTTCCCGCTGCGGGAACACTCCGGCCTGCCGGAGGAGCTGATCCACACCATCGTCATGATGAAGCTGCAGGCAGTGGGCTTGCGCGGCGCGGCGAAACTGATGCCCTCCGAGCTCTCCGGCGGCATGGCGCGCCGGGCGGCGCTGGCACGGGCCATTGCCCTTGACCCCGACCTCATCATGTATGACGAGCCGTTCGTCGGGCAGGACCCCATCACCATGGCGGTGCTGGTCAAGCTGATCAAGGAGCTGAACGATGCCCTCGGTATCACCTCCGTCATCGTCACCCACGACGTGAAAGAGGTGCTGAGCATCGCCGATTACGCCTACATCATTGCCAATCGCAAGGTGGTGGCGCACGGCACGCCGGACCAGTTGCGCGAGGAGCACAATCCCGAAGTCGAGCAGTTCCTCAAAGGATTGCCCGATGGTCCTGTTCCGTTTCATTTTCCGGCAGGCGATCTGCTACAGGATCTCTGATGTTGATAAGTCAAATAAGCAAGCTGGGGCGGGTCGGAGTGCGGTTTATCAGCTCCGTCGGTCGCGCCACCATCATGTTGTTCCATGCGCTGGCGGGCAAACCCGAGCCGCGCAAGCACTTCCCGCTGCTTGTCCAGCAGTTGTATGTGGTGGGCGTACAGTCGGTGGCCATCATTCTGGTCTCAGGCCTGTTCATCGGCATGGTGCTCTCGCTGCAGGGTTACAACGTATTGAAGGATTTCGGCGCCGAGCAGAGTCTGGGGCCGCTGGTTTCCCTCTCCCTGCTTCGGGAGCTGGGCCCTGTGGTCACGGCGCTGCTGTTTGCCGGCCGTGCCGGTTCGGCCCTGACCGCTGAAATCGGCCTGATGAAGGCCACAGAGCAGCTTTCAAGCCTCGAGATGATGGCGGTCGACCCGCTACGCCGGGTGGTTGCTCCCCGCTTCTGGGCTGGCGTCATCAGCATGCCGCTGCTGGCCTTTATGTTCAGCCTGATCGGCATCTTCGGCGGCAAGCTGGTCGGTGTGGACTGGCTCGGCGTGGACGAAGGGGGCTTCTGGTCTGCCATGCAGGCCTCCGTCGACTGGCATGAAGACATCATGCAGGGCGCCATCAAGAGCCTGATTTTCGCCCTGGTGGTCACCTGGATTGCGCTCTTTAACGGCTATGATGCCAAGCCGACCTCGGCCGGGATCAGTCAGGCCACGACCCGTACCGTGGTCCACTCATCCCTCGCCGTGCTCGGCCTGGATTTTATACTCACTGCAGTCATGTTTGGATAAGGTAAAGATGAAGTTCAGCAAAGTAGAATTCCTGGTCGGCACCTTCATGCTGGCTGGCATCGGTGCCATTCTGGCACTGGCCCTGCAAGTGGCCGGTTTGAGCTTCAAACCGGAAGGAGAAACCTATACCCTGCGCGCGCATTTCGATAATATCGGCGGCCTGAAAGTCCGTTCGCCGGTCAAGGTCGGCGGCGTGGTGGTCGGTCGGGTCAGCGACATCGTACTGGACCCGAAAACCCAAGTGCCCGAAGTCACCCTGATGATGCAAAAGAGCGCTGGCGAGTTCGCCGATACCAGCTCCCTCTCCATCCTCACCTCCGGTCTGCTCGGCGAGCAATACATCGGTCTGGCCCCCGGTTTCAGCGATGAGGAGATGGGCACCGAGATGCTCAAGGATGGCGACCTGATTGAAGACACCAAATCCGCCATCGTGCTGGAAGATCTGATTGGCAAGTTCCTCTACAGCCAATCCTCCGACAGCAAATCAGACAGCAAGAAGGAGTAACCATGTTCAAGAAAATCGCCCTGCTGCTGGGTCTGATGACCAGCATGCTCTTTTCCCTGTCTGCCCAGGCCGCAGTCGATGCCACCGACCCCAACGCGCTGGTGGATCAGGCTGCCAAGCAGACCTTTGCCCGCCTGAAAGCCGATCAGGCCCAGGTGAAGAGCAATCCGGATCACCTGCGGGTGATCATCCGCGAAGAGCTGCTGCCCTATGTGGACAACCGCTTCGCCGCCTACAAGGTGCTTGGCAACCAGATTAAAGAGACCACCGAAGCGCAGCGCAATGCCTTCGTCGAGGTGTTCACCGAGTACATGGTGAGCTCCTACGCCGATGCGCTGGCCCATTTTGACAAGCAGACCGTCAAGGTCGAGCCGGGCAAAGCCCCCAGCGGCAACATCACCGCCGTCAACGTCAGCGTGAAAGAGGCCGGCAAGCCGGACATCTTCCTCGAGTTCAAACTGCGCAAGAACAACAAGACCGGCGAGTGGAAAGCCTTTGACATGGTAGCCGAGGGGATCAGCCTGCTCTCCGCCAAGCAGAGCGAGCTGGGCGGCCTCATTCGCCAGAACGGCATTGATGCGGTGATCGCCCAGTTGCGCGAACACAACGCCAAGCCGCTGGTACTCAAACCATGACTCTCAGCGGTGAGCTGCAGGCGCCACAGGTCAATGACCTGTGGCAACGCCGCGCCGAATGGTGGCAGGACGACCAGCTCGAGCTCGGCGGCGTCACCACCCTCGACTCCGCCGGACTGGCCCTGCTGGTCAAATGGGCCAAAGCCGTATTAGCGCGAGGCGCCACACCGCAACTGGTGGGCGCCTCCAGTGATTTCTATACCCTGGCCAACCTCTACGGGGTGGCCGGGCTGTTTCAATCAACCCCGCTCACAACTGAGGACGCATAATGCAAGTCTCTGAAATTGAAGCGATACTCCTTGAGGCTCTGCCATTGTCCGAAGTCCATGTCAAAGGGGACGGTAGTCACTACCAAGTGATCGCCGTCGGTGACATGTTTGACGGCATGAGCAGGGTCAAGAAGCAGCAGGCCATCTATGCCCCGCTGATGGACAAGATCGCCAGCAACGCCATTCACGCCCTCTCCATCAAGGCGTTCACCGACGCCGAGTGGAAACGCGAACGTAAATTCCTATTGCCCTCCTGATTTGGTAACGAAGTAAAAAATGGACAAATTCAAAATCGATGGTCGTTGTACTCTCAACGGCGAAGTGACCATCTCCGGCGCCAAAAACGCCGCGCTGCCGATCCTGTTCGCGACCCTGCTCTGTGATGAAGAGGTACACCTCTCCAACGTGCCGCGCCTGAAAGATGTGGGCACCACCATCAAGCTGCTGGAGATGCTGGGCGCCACCACCAAGGTCAACGGCAACGTCACCGTGCTGACCGGTGCGGTGAACAACCATGTCGCCCCCTACGAGCTGGTGAAGACCATGCGCGCCTCCATTCTGGCGCTGGGCCCGCTGGCCGCCCGTTTCGGCGCGGCTGATGTCTCCCTGCCAGGCGGTTGCGCTATCGGTGCCCGTCCTGTCAACCTGCACGTCCACGGCCTGGAGCTGATGGGTGCCAAGATCACCATCGAAGATGGTTACATCAAGGCCCGTGTCGATGGTCGCCTGAAAGGCGCCCACATCCTGATGGATATGGTCTCCGTGACCGGTACCGAAAACCTGATGATGGCCGCCACCCTGGCTGATGGCCGCACCGTGATCGAAAACGCCGCGCGCGAGCCGGAAGTGGTCGATCTGGCCAACTTCCTCAACACCCTGGGCGCCAAGATCCAGGGCGCGGGCACCGACACCCTGACCATCGACGGTGTCGAGCGTCTGCACGGCGGCAACTACAGTGTGCAGCCTGACCGCATCGAAACCGGTACCTTCCTGGTGGGCGCAGCGGTCACCGGCGGCAAGATCACCTGCCGCAAGACCGACCCGACCCTGCTGGAAGCGGTTCTGGTCAAACTGGAGGAGGCTGGCGCCCTGATTGAGAAGGGTGAAGACTGGATCACCCTCGACATGACTGGCCGCACCCTCAAGCCAGTCACCATCAAGACTGCCCCCTACCCGGCCTTCCCGACCGACATGCAGGCACAGTTCACTGTGCTGAACGCTGTCGCCAAAGGCACCGGCATGGTCACCGAGACCATCTTCGAGAACCGCTTCATGCACGTTCCCGAGCTGGTACGGATGGGCGCAGACATCGAACTGCAGGGCAACGTAGCCATCTGCCGTGACACCGAGCAACTCAAGGGTGCCCAGGTGATGGCGACCGATCTGCGCGCCTCCGCCAGTCTGGTGCTGGCCGGCTTCGTGGCCGAAGGCTCCACCATCGTCGACCGTATCTATCACATCGACCGTGGCTACGAAGACATTGAACAGAAGCTGCAGGGTCTGGGTGGCCGCATCGAGCGCATCAAGGGCTGATAGCCCCCTGATCGCTGGCCGATAAAAAGGCCCCCTCGCGTTGGCGAGGGGGCCTTTTTCATGGTTTCGGTTCTATTGAAACCGGGATCAGTGGCCCGCCAGCTTCATATTCTCCACCAGCACCGAGCCAGTCTTGAGACTGGATCGCTCATCCTCGTCACGACCTACCGCCACGATATGGCTGAACATCTCGGCCAGATTGCCGGCGATGGTGATCTCCTCGACCGGATAGGCTATTTCGCCATTCTCGACCCAGAAACCGGCGGCGCCGCGGGAGTAGTCGCCATTGACGATATTGACCCCCTGCCCCATCAGCTCTGTCACCAGCAGGCCGGTGCCCATCTCTCTCAGCATGCCCGGAAAATCCTGGCCGGTATTGGAGACCTGCCAGTTGTGGATGCCACCGGCGTGACCCGTGGTGGTCAACCCCAGCTTGCGCGCAGAGTAGGAGGTAAGCAGCCAGCTCATCAGCTCGCCGTTGCGGATGATATCCATGTCGCGGGTACGCACCCCTTCCCCATCGAACGGGGTACTGGCGAGCCCGCCCAACAGGTGGGGGAACTCCTGAATAGTGAGCCACTCGGGCAGGATCTGCTTGCCCAACTTGTCGAGCAGGAAGCTCGACTTGCGATAGAGGTTGCCACCACTGATGGCCATTACCAGATGGCCCCACAGGCCGGAGGCAGTGTCCGGGTGGAACAGCACAGGGGCATGGCGGGTAGAGATCTTGCGGGCGCCGAGGCGGGAGACGGTACGCTCAACGGCTTCGTCGGCGATGCGCTGCGGGCTCCAGAGCCCGTCGAGGGTACGGCTGGAGGAGTAGCCGTAATCACGCTGCATATCGCCATCCTGCTCGCCGATCAGCACGCAGCTCAGTGAGTTGCGCGACGCCGCGTAGCCTTTGACGAAGCCGTGGCTGTTGCCATAAACCTTGATGCCAAGATGGCTGGAGAAACCGGCGCCGTCGGAGTGCTTGATACGGGCATCGCGACCAAGCGCCAGCCGCTCGCACTCGATGGCCAGTTCGATGCCGCGCTGGGGATCCAGTTCGATTTGGTGGCACAGTTGCAGATCGGGGGCATCCCAGGCCAGCAGCTCGGCGTCCGCCAGACCGGCGCAATCATCGGCCGAGGTGTGGCGGGCAATCTCGATGGCCGCTTCAACGGCGGCACGAATGGCGGGTTTGCTCAGATCGGTGGTCGAGGAAGATCCCTTGCAACCATCGCGATAGACGGCGATACCGAGGGCGCCATCCTTATTGAATTCAATGCTTTCCAGTTCACAACCCCGGGTGTTCACCGACAACCCGGTCTGCTTGCTGATGGAGACTTCGGCCAGCGAGGCGCCCAGTCCTTTGGCTATCTCCAGGGCTTCGGCAACCACGGCCTCGAGATGGGCTTGATCCTGGCGGATTTGGTCTTGCTGATCCATAACTCACATCTGTATGAAAGAAGGAAAGGGGGGTAAGCATATCAGACCCCTGCGCCCAGCGGGAGAAGCTGGTAACATATCCGCCAAACGTGAATGACAGGAATCAAGAGACCGATGAGTCAATATCAAGACGACAACGAGTTCGAAGACTGGGGCCCCAGCAAGAGCCAGCTCAAGCGCGATGCCGAAGCATTGCAGAAAATGGGGGAAGAGATCGTCTCCCTCAGCCACAGCGAGCTGGAGAAGATCCCGCTGGATGAAGAGCTGGCCGAAGCGGTAGAGCTGGGGCGCAAACTCAAGCCGAAGAAGGATGAGTCCTTCCGTCGCCATCTGCAGTTCATCGGCCGCCTGATGCGCAGCCGCGATATCGAGCCGATTGCCGAAGCGCTCTCCATCATCAAGAACCGTCACTCCACCGTGAATGCGCGCCTGCATCGCCTGGAGCAGTGGCGCGAGCGCCTGATCACCGAAGGTGACAGCGCCCTCAACGAGCTGATGTCCCAGTTCCACGAGCTGGATCGCCAGAAGCTGCGCCAGCTGATCCGCTCCGCCAACAAGGAGCGGGAGCTGAACAAGCCGCCGGTCGCCTACCGCGAGATGTACCAGTATCTGCGCGGCGAGATCGAAGACCTGCTGTGATCCCCGAAACACGCCTCCCCTCGGGGAGGCGTGCTTCTATTGATGCCTTTTCCTCTCCACATCCCCCGCCATCCCTGCGCGTTTAATATATCCACCATTTTGCTACCCCAGCTATAACGGCCCATCTCAACAGCCCCGTTAAATCGCCGCTTCAGAGCAGACCAAAACAGACACGTTAACAATTTGGTATCATTTTGTTTGACATATTGAACGGCCTTGGCAGACTGAAGAGAGGATCCAGGCTGTCGCTGCCCAGGCTGACCAACGATTCTGTCACCCGGCCCGACGTGGGATCCCATGACCATGCCTTGAGGCATGCCCTTGCCCTGACGGTTTGCAAGGGCCTGCCCAAGGCGCAGGATGAGACTTCAACGCCAAGGATAATCAAGGTGCCCTATGCCAAATCCCCAGCCTCCCGCCACCCGTAAACCTGTCGTGCTGATGACCATGGGCGCCCAGCCCCGCAACGGCCACGCCTATCAGGTGATGACCCACAAATACATCATGCCGCTGGTGGAGATAAGCGGCTGCGTCCCGCTGCTGGTTCCCACCTGCTGCGGCACCACCGATCTGGAGCAGTATCTGGATCTGGCTGACGGCATCTATCTGAGCGGCGCCGGTTCCAACATCGATCCGGCCCTCTACGGCCAGGAGAACCTCACGCCAGAAAAACAGCAAGACAGGGATCGCGATTTGTTCGATCTGCCCCTCATCAAGGGGGCGCTCGCCCGTGGCTTGCCGATCCTCGGTATCTGCCGCGGCATGCAGGAGATCAACGTGGCGCTGGGGGGAGACATCCATCAGAAGGTCTATAACGAGCCGGGTTATGACGATCACCGGGAGGATGCCGACGATCCGGTCGACGAGCAGTATGGGCCGAGCCATCAGATCAAACTGCTACCGGGCAGCTGGTTTGCCGAACTGATGGGGGAAGAACAGATTCCGGTCAACTCCCTGCATGGGCAGGGCATCAACCGGTTGGGGAAGGGTCTGGAGCCGTTGGCCCACGCAGAAGATGGGCTGATCGAGGCACTTCATGCTCCCGCACTGTCACCCTTTTTGCTGGCAGTGCAGTGGCATCCGGAGTGGAAAGCCAATGAAAACCCCCACTCCATCAAGATCTTTCAAGCCTTTGGCGATGCCTGCCGCCAGCGTTGTGCATTGATGGCGGCTAGTTAATCCCTCATCGATTCAGTCGCCAAACCCGCGCGCCTTGAGCTTGGGCAGTCCGCCCCGCTCGGGGCGCAAGGTGCGGCAGATATCCATCCCCTTGAGCCCGCGCTGGATATGGTCAGGCGAATGGCCAAACACCATACCGTTGCTGCGGTAGAGGTTGTTGTCATCCAGCTCGAACTTCTCGCCGCCAATCAGCAACTGCTCGCGGCCATTGACCGTGTCACCCCGCTTGATGGGCACCTTCATGTCGCTCAGCACCTCGCCGGTGGCACACCCCTCGCGCCAGCGTGCCTCGCTGGAGAAGGGGGTAATGGCTATTTCACGCCAGGAGCCATCCCGGAATTCGACCCGATACTTCTCGGCCAGCAGGTCGCAGCCAGCCAATGGCAACAGGGCCATCAAACAGATGATTTTCTTTGAAAATTTCACTCAATCGCACTCCTTTGCCCGGTTCTGCACAGGATAAATAAATTGCCGCCCCAACGCACCATTTCCCCGCGCCGTAGCAGCTATGCTGGAAATAAAACCACAATAAGGTGCTGCTATGGCTGGCGAAAACCTCACCGCGCTACCGACGCTGATCTGGATTGGCGAACACCCGTTCTGGACCCTGCTCACCCTATCCCTGATGCTGCTCCACTTCTGGCGCCGTCCGGGACAGCGACGGGAGCTGCTCTCCGAGCTCAGTTTCGTGATGATTAGCGCGGTGGTGATCCTGCTGATCCAGCTGGAAGGGGGCTGGTTCAAACTGCCGCTGCCCCATCAATTGCTGATCGAGATCTCCACCCTGCTGGCTGGCCTGATACTGGTCAAGATATGGGGGATCCTGCTGTTCGAGTTTCTGCTCCCCCTCTGCCATGTGCGGATCCCGCGGATCATCGCCGATATCGTCATCACCATCGGCTATATCGGCTGGGGTCTGTTTCGCCTCTACGCCTCCGGCATGGCGCTCGGAGAGATAGTCACCACCTCGGCGGTGATCACAGCGGTCATCGCCTTCGCCATGCAGGACACCCTGGGCAACCTGCTGGCCGGGGTCTCCATTCAGCTCGACAACTCCATCGCCATCGGTGACTGGCTGCAAGTCGACACCACCCAGGGCCGGGTGGTGGAGATCAACTGGCGTGCTACCACCATCGAGACCCGCAACTGGGAGACAGTCGTCATCCCCAACAGCCACCTGCTTAAACAGCGCTTCACCGTGCTCGGGCGTCGCCGTGGCGAACCCTTGCAGTGGCGGCGCTGGGTCTGGTTCGATCTGACCCTGGATACCCTGCCGACCCAGATCATCGCGCTGATCGAGAAATCCCTGCGGGAGACCAAGCTCCCCTGCGTCGCCAAGCATCCACAACCGGACTGCCTGCTGATGAACGTCGAAGGAGGGATTGCCCGCTATGCGGTGCGCTACTGGCTCACTGACCTGGCTCGCGACGATCCGACCGACTCCATGGTGCGCAGCCTGATCGATGCCGCCCTGCGTCGCAACGATCGCCGCCTCACCCCGCCGATCTTCAACGTCTTTATGGCCAAGGAGAAGCAGCATCTGGATGCCCGCCACAAGCGCCACACCGCCGAACGAACCGATACCCTGCGCAAGCTGCCGCTGTTTGCCATGTTGCAGGAGAATGAGCTGCTTCAGCTGGCCGATCAGGTGAAGTTCGCCCCCTTCGTCAGCGGCGACATCATGCTGGAGCAGGGAGATGTCTCCAGCTGGCTGTTCGTGCTGGTCAAAGGGGAAGCCGAGATGGTGGTCAATGTCGAGGGACGAGAGCTGAAGCTTGGTACGCTCAACGCGGGAGACTTCTTTGGCGAACTGAGCCTGCTCACCGGCGAGCCCAGCTCCTTCACGGTACGGGCGGTGGCCACCGTCGAAACCTATCGCATCAATCAGGCAATGTTTCAGGAACTGGTGATGCAGCGTGAGGCGCTGGTCGAGCCCCTCTACCGGGTGCTGAGCGACCGCCAGCAGGAGCAGCAGGCGCTGCTGGAGCGGGAGGCGGAAGCCATGAAGCAACCACCACAACAGCTTGATCTGCTTGATAAGCTGATGAAGCTGTTCGGCGGAAGATGACGTAGCATGGCATCGTATTGAGGACGTGAAGAGAGAACCGCAGCCATGTTACTGACTACCCTGGCCCTTGCCACCAGCCTGCAATTTGATTGTCCCGCCACCATCGAGACTCGACAGCAGCTGCTGACCCCGCAGCAGGGCTGGCAGGCGTTCACCCGCAATGACGATGGCAAACCGGACGAAACCCTCAGTCACCGGCTCGATAATCTGGCCCTGTTCGACGGAGATCCTGCCGAGCTGGCCCAACTCAAACCGGATAATGGCGACAGCGACGAGACCCACTACTGGAGCCAGCTCGATAGCAGCCTGCGCCCGCTCTATCTGGTCTGCCGCTATCAGAACAGCGCCATCACCCTGCAGCAGGCGCTGCCCGTCGGCATCAGCTACTGCCGCGTCAACCAGCGCGATCGCTACACCCTGCTCGGGTTGGTTTGTCGCAAATAGCGGGCGTAACCCCTTGCCATATATCGCTATTCGCTGACAGCCATTACCGCCTGAGCGTGGCCACCCGCCAGCGCTATCAGAGCAGCAGCTCGGCCAGCTCCTCCAGTGCCGTCAGCTCCACGTCCGGCAACAGTTGCAGCTGTTGCCACGGTTGCTGCCGTTCGTTGAGCCAGGCGGCGCGAAAGCCATGCAGACGGGCACCCAGTACATCGGTCTCGGGATGATCCCCCACATGGAGGATCCGCCCCGCTGGCAGCTTGAGGGCGCTGCGGGTCTGCTCAAACATATCCGGCGCCGGTTTCATCCTGGCGCCCGCCCCCGCCTTGCAGACCAGCGTGAAGTAGCGATCCAGCCCTGCCTGCGCCAGATCCAGATTGCCGTTGGTGATGACCACCAGCGGGTAGCGTTCGGCCAGTCTGGCCAGCAGCTGATGAGTGGACTCGCTCACCTCGATCTTCGAGCGCTCTGCCAGAAACGCAGCAAATACCTGCTCCGCCTCGCGACTGGCCTGCTGGTCGGCCATGCCCCCCGCCACCATAGCGGCGCGGATGGTCTGCTGGCGCGCCAGGCTGACATCGTGGCGCAGCTCGGGGGAACCGTTCAGCACACTGCGCTTGAGTTCCAGCCAGCGCGGCTTGTCGAGCATGGCGGTAGCCAGATATTCGCTGCGCAGATGGCTCAGCATCCACTGCTCGGCCCGTACGATGGCGGGGCCGTTGTCATAGAGGGTGTCATCGAGGTCAAACGAGATGGCAGCAACCGGCTGCCAGCGGCGATAGAAGTGCATGGACTCTCCTCTGCAACGGGGCTCAGGGCCCGTTATTCATCGTCCTGCGCATCCGGGTCACGCTTGGCCCTGGGGTGGGCACTGTCGTAAACCTTGGCCAGATGCTGGAAGTCGAGGTGGGTATAAATCTGGGTGGTAGAGAGGTCGGCATGTCCCAGCAGCTCCTGCACCGCCCGGAGATCGCCGGAAGACTCCAGCATATGGGTGGCGAAGCTGTGGCGCAGCTTGTGGGGATGGACGTGGGAGTTGAGCGCCTGCTTGTTGCCCCAGCCATCGAGGCGGGCCTGCACCGAGCGGGCCGACAGCCGCTGCTTGCGGCTGGAGACAAACAGCGCCTCGCTCTCATCCCCAGCCAGCAGCGGGCGCACCTTGAGCCACTTCTGCAGCCACTCGACCGCCATCCGGCCGATGGGCAGCACCCGCTCCCGTGAGCCCTTGCCGGTCACCTTGAGCTGACGGTCGTCGAGCTTCAGATCCACCAGATTGATCCCCACCAGCTCGGCCAGACGCAGCCCTGAGGAGTACATCAGCTCCATGATGGCGCGATCCCGCACCGCCAGCGGATCCTGCTCGTCGGTGATGTTGAGCAGCTGGTGCATCTCGTCCACATCGAGGTTTTTCGGCAGCGGCCGCCCCTGTTTGGGGGTGACGATGCCACGGGCCGGATTGGCGGTCAGCCGCCCCTGCCGCACCTGCCAGTCGCAAAAGCTGCGCAGGGCCGAGACCTTGGTGGAAAGGGAACGAGGAGCAAGGCCCCCCTTGTGCATCCGGGTCACCAGAGTGCGCACCTGACTCGCCTCGAGCCGACCCCAATCAGTGAGCCCGAGGGCCACCAGCTCGGCGGTCATCGCCTCCAGATGGGCTTGATAGTTATTGCGGGTATGAGGGCTGAGCTGACGCTCGACCCTCAGGTATTCGATAAAGGCCGCCAGCTCGTCCGCCAGTGCCGCAGGCAGTGGCGGTGCGACGACGGGAGCTTTGGCGGGTGCCCTGGCCGATGTTCTAGCCATGAGTCAACTCGGGCAGACGCAGTTGCAGCAGGCGCCCCAGTTGGCCCAGCAGCAGGGTGTCGTTATGGGGAGTAAAGTGGCCGGGATCCGAGCTGGCGAAGGCCAGCACACCGAGATCGCCGAGCCGCATCAGGGCCACCGAGTTGACTAGCACATCGTGGCCAAACAGTGCCTGCTTCTCGCTCTGGCTCAGGCGGCCAAAGTAGTAATCCTGCCCCGGCAAACGCTGACCCAGCAGGGATTCGAGCTGCTTGCCCTGCGCCAGAAAACGCTGCTCGGGCCCGCTCAGGGCAAACTTCTTGGGATTGAGCCAGAGTCGCAGCCCGGTCAGGCGCAGTCGCTGGACAAAGGCCTTGCCCATCACGGCACTCACCTCGAACAGGGTCTGGCAACCGTACAGCTCGCCGTAGAGATCGGCATAGACCCTGAAGATCCGCTCGTTCTCGCTGGCGATCCCCATCAATTCGGTGATCTCCTGCTCCAGCTGTTCGATCCGCTCGCGCTGGCGCTCCAGCTGGCGCTCGACCAGCGAGACCGACCCTTTGCGTTCATGGGGAATGCGGATCCGGTCCAGCACGGCGGCATGGCGTTGGAAAAACTCGGGATAACGGGCCAGGTACTCCAGCACAGTGGCTTCATCCACCGATTGCTCCTGCCGTTTGAGTTCGCTCATAAATTGGTTGATCCATAAGAGAAATGGGGCTCGCTGCCCCGACATCATGGGCAAAGGGGGCCAACGCCCCCCGTACCTGAACTTTTATCGGCTAAACCTCTATCTGGCCGTCAAACACATGCTCGGCGGGACCTGTCATATAGACCGGCTGACCCGGCCCCTTCCAGGCGATGGTCAGCTTGCCGCCCGGCAGACTGACGGTGACCCGCTCCTTGAACTTGCCCTGACTGATGCCAATCACTGCCGCCGCACAGGCACCGGTGCCGCAGGCCAGGGTCTCGCCACAGCCCCGCTCGAACACCCGCAGCTTGATCTCGGTGGCATTGACCATCTCCATGAAACCGACATTGACCCGCTCGGGGAAACGCTCGTGGCGCTCCATGATGGCTCCGAGCGTCTCGACCGGTGCATCGGCGACCGAAGGCACCTCGATGACGCAGTGGGGATTGCCCATGGAGACCACGCCACACATCACGGTATGCTCCTGCGCCCGCAGCAGATAAGTTTTCTCTGCCTTCTGGGCCCGGAACGGGATTTTGCCCGGCTCAAACTGGGGAACACCCATGTTGACCGTGACCTGATTCTCCCCCTCCAGCTGCAACACGATGCGACCCCGGGCGGTACTGACCGCGATGCGATCCCGGTTGATCAGCCCCTTGAGACGCACGAAACGGGCAAAACAGCGGGCACCGTTGCCACACTGCTCCACCTCGCTGCCATCGGCATTGAAAATGCGATAGTGAAAGTCGAGTTCAGGGTCATAGGGCGGCTCCACCAGCAGCAGCTGGTCAAACCCGATCCCGAAGTGGCGATCTGCCAGCTTCTTGATGACGTCATTGCTGAAAAATACCTTCTGGGTGACGCCATCCACCACCATGAAGTCGTTGCCCAAGCCATGCATCTTGGAAAAATCTATCAACATCGTGCATTCCTGTGCTGTTAGGGCTGTAAAAATTCACCGAACCAAGGGTCGCCAAGCGCCATGAAGTCGTTGTCCAAAGCCCCATGCATCCTGAAACAATCTGTCAACATCGTGCATTCCTGTGCTGTTAGGGCTGTAAAAACTCACCGTCAACCGTTATGAAATCATTGTCTCAGCCTGCGCCATCAGGGCAGCAGGTGCTCACCGCGCCAGAGATCGGCCAACTGCTCCCGCTCGCGGATCAGGTGCGCCTCGGCACCATCCACCAGCACTTCGGCGGCACGGGGACGGGTGTTGTAGTTGGATGACATGGTAAAGCCGTAGGCTCCGGCCGAACGCACCGCCAGCAGGGAGCCCTCGGCAATGGCCAGGGTGCGCTCCTTGCCGAGGAAGTCGCCGGTCTCGCACACCGGGCCCACCACGTCATAGAGCGCGGGAGCATGACCGGCACGGCTATCCACCTCGATGATGTTCATCCAGGCGCCGTAGAGCGAAGGGCGCAGCATGTCGTTCATGCCGGCATCGATCAGCGCGAAGTTGCGGGTCTCGCCCGGCTTCAGGTACTCGACCCGGGTCAGCAGCACGCCGGCATTGGCGACGATGGCGCGGCCCGGCTCGAACAGCAGGGTCAGATCCCGGCCCGCCAGCTTCTGCTTCAGCGCTTCGGCATACTCGGTCGGATGGGGTGGCTGCTCGGAACCGTAGTTGACCCCAAGGCCACCGCCCACGTCCAGATGGTGGATATGAATCCCTTCCGCCGCCAGACCGTCGATCAGCCGCAGCAACTTGTCAGCCGCTTCCATAAAGGGATTCAATTCAGTGAGTTGCGAGCCGATATGGCAATCCACCCCGACGATCTCGATGTTCGCCATCGCGGCCGCCTTGCGATAGATGGCGGGCGCCAGCTCAATGGGAATGCCGAACTTGTTCTGCTTGAGGCCAGTGGAGATATAGGGGTGAGTACCGGCATCGATATCCGGATTGACCCGCACCGAGACGCGAGCCTTCTTGCCCATGCTGCCCGCCACCCGATTGAGGCGCTCCAGCTCGGCTTCCGACTCCAGATTGAAACAGAGGATCTCTTTATCCAGCGCGAGGCGCATCTCGGCCTCGCTCTTGGCCACCCCGGAGAAGACCACTTTGGCCGGATCACCGCCCGCTGCCAGTACCCGCGACAGCTCGCCACCGGAGACGATGTCAAACCCCGAGCCCAGACGGGCCAGCAGGTTGAGCAGCGCCAGATTGGAGTTGGCCTTCACCGCATAGCAGATCAGATGGGGAATATCGCCAGCGGCCTTGTCGAAGGCGTGCCAGTGACGTTCGAGGGTCGCACGGGAGTAGACGTAAAGCGGGGTACCGTACTGCTCGGCAAGCTGTTGCAGCGGGGTTTGCTCGGCCTGAAGCTGGCCGTCGGCGTCGTAGTTAAAGTGATCCAAGGGGGCGGTTCCTTCCTAGAATGGGTGCGGCATTAGTGCGGCGCGGCCTCGGTGGCAGCCTCAGTGGTCGCAGGCGGTGCTGCTTGCGGTGTACTCTGGCTCTGTGGCTGCTCGGGGGGCGGCATATAGAGAGGCCCCTTCAGACCGCACGCGGCCAACCCGAGGGACAGAAGAGTGGCAAGCAGACACTTGGTGAACTGAGTGATCATAATGGTTCGCTGCGAAAAAATTTTTGGCCCTCTATAATCGCACTCACATTGTTAAAAGCAACAGGATAAACCGATGAAGGATCACGAGTATCACGCCCTGACAGACGCCTTTTTCCAATATGTGGAAGACACGCTCGACGAGGGGTATCCGGATATCGACTGCGAACGCAGCGGCGGCGTATTGACCCTCTCTTTCGAGAACAAGACCAAGGTCATCATCAACAAGCAGGAGCCACTGCACCAGATTTGGGTCGCCACCCGCGAGAACGGCTTCCACTTCGAACTGCAGGGTGACACCTGGATCGACAACCGCTTCGGCCACGAGCTCAAGGCGCTGCTGAGCCAATCCTGCTCCGCCCAGGCGGGCGAAGAGGTGGTGTTCCCATGATCGACCTGCACCCGCAGGGCGCCCGTCACGCGGTGATCTGGCTACACGGGCTGGGTGATTCCGGCGCAGGTCTCGCCCCACTGGTGGACGCGCTGGATCTGCCCGCCGAGCTGCCGGTGCGTCACCTGCTGCCGGATGCCCCCGAGCGCCCCATCACCATCAACATGGGCTACAAGATGCGCGGCTGGTACGACATCAAGAGCTTCGAGGATCCCGCCGAGCGGGCCGTGGAGCCCCATGTGCGGGAATCGGCCGACCAGATTGCCGCATTGCTCGATCAGCTGGTGGCCGAGGGGTTTGCCCCCGAGCATATCGTGCTGGCGGGCTTCTCTCAGGGCGGGGTAATTGCCTCCTTCACCGCGCTGCGCTATCAGGCAACGCTGGCGGGCCTGCTCTGCATGTCCACCTATCTAGCGGCCCCCGACAAATTGCTCGGCGAGATGAGCGAGGCTGCTCGCACCCTGCCCATCTGCTACATGCACGGCATCTATGACGATGTGGTGAGCCTGTCGCTCGGTTGGGATGCCAAGAACCGGCTTGAAGCTGCCGGGCTCGCCCCCGAGTGGCACGAGTACCCGATGCGCCACGAGATCTGCCGTCCGCAGCTCGGCGACATTCGCAGCTGGCTGCTGGCCCGCCTCGGCGCGTGAGCCCTTCCGGCAAAGCAAACGGCCTGCATCTGCAGGCCGTTTTTTATGGCGATACCAACTGACGGGTCAGCCCACTTCTCGAGCGGGCGGCACCTGTTCGCGCAGAGTGCCCTGACTGCGATAGGGGATCACATCCAGCTCACCATTCACTTGTACTATCTCGTAGTACTGCGGCAGGTTGAAGTTGATGAACTGCCCATCATCGCTGAACCGCTCGTGATTGGAGGTGTAGAAGCGGTTGACCCCCGCCACCAGCTCATCCTTGTTGCCGGCAAAGTGCTGGTAGATCTCGACCCGGTTCGCCTCATCGAGGATATAGATGTTGGTGCCCGCATCCCGGGTATCGAAGAAGAACTGCACCAGCCCTTCGCTGGCGTAGGCATCGACGATACTCGGCAGATGCTGGCTGTGGGTCTTGTCGAGCCGCAGCGGCAGGTGATCCAGCTTGTTGTGGGAGATGTGGCGGTAAAAATCGATGGCGTTCTCCAGCTTCTTCACCGACACCCCGCGCCGCTCAAAGAAGATGCCGTACTTCTCCTTACCGAGCGCCATGGTCTTGACCAGCTGCTGCTTGTCGCGGGCCAGGCGCAGATCGATACACTCCGCCACCAGCGTCTGGAAGCGGGAGCGCACCAGAGAGCGGAAGTGCTGGCTGTAGCAGAACACCTCGATCATCTCGGGGGCGGCGGCATCCTGATGCATCTTTCCGAGGATGGTGGTGAGGGCATCGACCACGGCCTCGTCCCCCTGAAAATGGAGGGTGCGGATCTCGCTCCAGGAGTTGCGATAGACCAGATCCACCGAACCGACCAGACACTCCTGATTGCGACCAAACGAAAATACATCCACGGTATTGGCGTCGAATTCGATCACCTGACCGACCCAATGGCTGGTCGGGTCCATCTCCAGATTGAGGAAGATGGAGAGCTGGCGTATCTCGCACGGCCGACTGAGGGCCAGGTTGGTAGCGAGCGGGTACTTCTCGGGGAAGCAGCCGGAGAGATCGCGGCAGAACTGGTGCAGATTGTCGATGTGCAGATCCGAGCCCTGATTGAACAGGTGCACCCGCGACTGGGGCGTCAGCAGATCGTTGAAGTAGGCCCAGGAGACCAGCTTGCTGATGTAGCCGTTGAACTCCAGCGGCGCGCGGCCAATGATGTCCACCGGCTCCAGCGAATGTTTGTAGAGATACCAGCCGGCGCGGTTGAGGCGACCATGCGGCACCTGCACGAAGCTGAGATCCGGCTCGCTCAGATCCGGCGCGATCTTGAGGTTCACCCGCTGCACCTTGCCCGGCAGGCTCTCGAACGCGGCGTAGAGTTTGCGCGACAGAATGCCGATATCTTCCGGGTTGATCGACTCGCTGATGTTGTTGCGGCGGGCGAACTGGATCAGGTTGCGGTAGCTCTGCATCAGGGCTTCCAGCAGCTCGGCGTGAGCGATCTTCACCTCTTCGATCTTCCACTCATGGCGATGATCGAGTTGATAAAGTTTGTCCTGACTCCAGCCCCAGTAGGAGACCAGCTGGCTCATCTGCTCGCGACGCCATTCGGGGGAGTGATCATCCTTGGGATGGCTGAGACCGTCGCACACCTTGAGGTAGAAGCAGCGGCGCACCAGATCGAGCCGCGCCATGTCGCCGATGGACTTGAGGTAGTTGGTCACCTTGTCCAGCATCAGACAGTAGTTGTCGAGCCGGTAGTGCATCCCCTCGTTGTGCTGGAACCAGTCGCGACCAATCATCGACAGCAGGCGGGTGTTGGGATACTCGTGGGAGTAGGCCTCCATCAGCACCGACTTGAGCACCGCCTTGTAGGGGGAGTCGATCCCCTTGTAGAGCTGCCACAGGGCGGAGCCGAAATACTCTTCGGCCGGAATACGGTCAAAACTGCCGAGATCGAGCCAGTCGTCCTGATTGAGCTTGCCACTCTCGAACAGCTCGTTCACATACGCATCGTAGTGATCATCACACTCGGTGGGCACCAGATACCAGATCAAGCGTTTGCCCGCGATACGCATGGCACTGCGGTAGAACTCGTCGAGCAGCAGCAGGTGCTGGGCACTGCCGCAGCTCTCCCCCTGCATCTGGGCATCGTTGGTCTGGCGGAACTTGTCTTCCGGAATAAGGAAGAAGTTGAGATCGACCCCGCGCTGTTCGGCCCACTTGGAGAGTTGCTGGCATTTCAGCTCCAGCAGATCGAGCCGCTCCTGCGACAAACCGGCCACGTGGCAGACCCAGATATCGAGATCAGAGTGACAGCATTGACCGATGGAGGAGGTGCTGCCCATGGAGTAGAGCCCCTGAATGGCCCGATCATGGGTGGCAAGACCACTCTGACAGTTGGCGTTGCGACAGAGGTCATCGATAAAGGCTTGCTGCTCGGCGGTGGCGCTGAAGCTCCAGATGCCATGAGGGACATCACCGGAGACATAACCGGGCAGCAGGGGATGATTGAAGTGCAGCATGACAGGCAGCAGTTGGAATACCTGCTGCCCATAGCGACTCATGAGGCCTAACGCCCGTTGCGTCTTGAGACGGGTAATGTCGTCATAACGCGCAACCAGCGTATCGATGTGTTCCTGCAATGCCCTGCCTATCACCTAAGTGAAAATGACGCACCAAAAGGGGGATACGTCAAAAAAGTGTGATCATGTTAACAATGCAAACAGCGGTGGTAAACAAGCCTTCAGCTAAACGCCAGATTATTTCTGGTATGACCACATCAAGTATCAGGGGAAATCATTAAATTCCAATACATTCAATGAATTAATCAACACCTCTTGCTTAATGAAAATCATTTTCAGCATGCATTTTTGAGCTTGGCCCCGCTTTTGCCGGCTCCGCCATGAAAGCCCGAGCAAAGGGTGGTAATATCGATTTCCTTCTAAAAATGAAACAACTGATTGATATGGCAGCCCGAACCCTGAAAATTGCCACTCGCAAGAGCCCGCTGGCCCTGTGGCAGGCCAACTTTGTCAAAGACCGGCTCGAAGCCCTGCACCCGCAGTTGCAGGTCGAACTGGTGCCCATGAGCACTCAGGGTGACAAGATCCTCGATACCCCGCTGGCCAAGGTTGGTGGCAAGGGGTTGTTCGTCAAGGAGCTGGAGACCGCCATGCTGGAAGGGCGGGCCGATATCGCCGTTCACTCCATGAAAGACGTGCCGGTGGAGTTCCCCGAGGGGCTCGGCCTGCACACCATCTGCGAACGGGAAGATCCCCGCGATGCCTTCGTCTCCAATCGTTTCAAGGCCATTGCCGAACTGCCGCAAGGGGCCGTTGTCGGCACCTCCAGCCTGCGCCGCCAGTGCCAGCTGCGCGCCGCCCGCCCGGATCTGGTGATCCGCGACCTGCGTGGCAACGTCAACACTCGCCTCGCCAAGCTGGATGCCGGTGAATACGACGCCATCATCCTCGCCGCCGCTGGTCTGAAACGACTGGAGATGGCGCACCGCATCACCGCCTTTATCGAGCCGGAACAGAGCCTGCCAGCCAACGGTCAGGGCGCCGTCGGTATAGAATGCCGCCTCGACGACGTTGAGCTGCACGCTCTGCTGGCGCCGCTGGAGCACGCCGAGACCCGCGCCAGGGTGTTGACCGAGCGAGCCATGAACCGCGCTCTGCAAGGGGGATGTCAGGTGCCTATCGGTGCCTACGCACTGGTCGAAGGCGAGCAGATCTGGCTGCGCGGTCTGGTGGGCAGCCCGGATGGCAGCCAGGTAATCCGTGACGAGATCCGCGGCCCGCTGGCCGATGGTGAGGCCCTCGGCGAGCAGTTGGCCCAGCGCCTGCTGGCCGCCGGTGCCGACGAGATCCTGGCCGAGGTCTACCGCGCATGACCCCGCTGGTGGTGCGTCCGGCCATTCAGGCCGCCGATCTGGTGCAGTTGTTGCGCCAGCACGGCCATGCACCACTCTGCTGCCCGCTGCTGGAAACCGTGGCGGGCAGCGAACTCCCTCTCCTGCCCGACCTGCTGCGCAGTGCTGACGCGGTTATTGCCGTCAGCATTCATGCCGTTCATTTTGCACACGATTTTCTGTTGCAAACTGGTCAGACCTGGCCACATATTGAGTACTTTGCGGTGGGTCAGGCCAGCGCAGATGCGTTTGCAGCCATAGGCATCACGGCAAGCTGCCCGGATGACCCGCGCAGCGAAGGGCTGCTGGCCCTGCCCGCCCTGCAGCAGGTAGCAGGCAAACGGGTACTGATCCTGCGCGGCAATGGCGGGCGGGATCTCATCGCCACCACGCTGGCCTCACGCGGTGCTCTGGTGCACTATTGTGCGGCCTATGAGCGCCACTACCCCGATCTAGACGGGGAGACATTGACCCGCCACTGGCAGGCAGCGGGGCTGGACAGCCTGCTCATTACCAGTGGTGAACTGCTGCAACGGCTGCTGGAGCTGGTTCCCACCAGCCAGCAGCCCTGGCTTTTTGACCGCCTGCTGGTGGTCCCCAGCCCGCGCGTGGCCGAGATGGCCCACTCCGCGGGCTTTATCCATATCACGATTGCCCAAGGTGCATCCAACCAGGCCCTGACGGCCGCACTGGAACTGAGGAAGATGGAATGACAGAACAACAAGAATCCCAGGTCAAACCCCAGCCGACCGCTGCGGTCAATGGCAGCAAGAGCCGCTCCGGTGCCGTACTGGGAGGGGTTGCCATCCTGCTGGCCCTTGGCCTGACCGGCGGTCTCTATCTGCACGGTCACAAGAATGCCGTGGCCCAGCAGGCCGAACTGACCCAGCTCAAGCAACAGCTGGCGAACGCCCTGAGCAAGATCGACCAGACCAGCAGCAAGGATGCCGAGCAGCTGGCTGCGCTGGATCAAACCCAGCAGCGGCTGCAGGGGGAGATGCAGGGTCTGCAGAACCGGGTACTGGACCTGAATGACAAGCGCCCCAACGACTGGATGCTGGCCGAATCCGAATATCTGGTACGGATGGCGGGCCGCAAACTGTGGCTGGAGCATGACCTTGTCTCCGCCATCACCCTGCTCGGCAATGCCGACGAGCGGATCGCCGCCCTCAACGACCCCAGCCTGATGCCGATCCGCAAGGCACTGGCCGAAGATATCGCCAAGCTCAAGGGGATGCCGCGCATCGACCGCGAGGGGCTGACCCTCAAGCTGGCGGCGCTGTCCGACCAGATCGAGCTGCTGCCCCTCTCCACCGTCAGCATGCCGGAAGCCAAGGCCGAGCCGGATCAGGCTGTCAGCGCCAATCCCGACGAGTGGGAGAGCAACCTGAAGAAGAACTGGGTCAAGTTCACCGAGAACTTCGTCACCATCCGTCGCCGCGATGGCGCGGTCGAGGCGCTGCTCTCGCCGCAGCAGGAGATCTTCCTGCGTGAAAACCTCAAGACCAAGCTGTTGCAGGCCCAGCTCTCCGTCTATCGCGAGCAGCAGGCGCTCTACGAAGACAGCCTGGACAAGGCCCAGCGCTGGCTGACCCAGTATTTCGACACCGACAACAGCGCCACCCGCTACATGCAGGGCGAGATCGACAAGCTCAAGGGTGAGCAGATCCAGATCGACTATCCGGCCCAGTTCAAGACCCAGGCGATGCTGGAGCAGGTGCTGACCGAACGCCTGCAACGCATTCTGGCCAGCAGCTGAGGAGGGCACCATGATCCGTATAATCATTCTGGTTGCCGTGATGGTCGCAGGGCTGATCTTTGGCCCGCAAGCCTCCGGTAACAAGGGCTATGTGCTGATTGCCCTTGGCAATTACACCATCGAATCTTCCGTCACCAGCGCGGTGATCCTGGCCGTGCTGTTCTACGGCGCCCTGCTGATCGTCGAGTGGCTGCTGGGTCGGGTATTCGGCCTGCGCCGCAAGACCCTCGGCTGGTACGGCTCGCGCCGCCGCCGCAAGGCCAATCAACAGACCGTCGCCGCCACCCTGGCAATGGCCGAAGGGCACTACAGTCAGGCTGAAAAGCTGATGATCAAGGGGGCCAGCAACAGCGACACCCCGCTGCTCAACTACCTGAGCGCCGCCAAGGCGGCACAGGCCCGTGGTGACGACGCCCGCCGGGATCAATACCTGCAAAAAGCGCAGGAGGAGAACCCCAAAGCCGAGCTGGCGCTCACCCTGACCCAGACCCAGTTGCAGATCGAGCAGGGCCAGTACGATACCGCGCTGGCGATGCTGGAGTCGGTCTACGCCCTCAACCCGCGCCACCCCATGGTGCTGGATCAGCTGCGTCAGGTACATCTGGCCCGTCAGGACTGGAGCTCCTTGTGCGACCTGATCCCGGCGCTGCACAAGGTGGGCAAGCTGACCCCGAAACAGGAAGAAGATCTGCTGCAACAGGCCTGGTGTGGTCGCCTGCAACAGGCTGCCGGCAGCCTCGAGACCCTCAAGGCGGTATGGCAGGATCTGCCGCGCAAGCTGCGCCTCGAGCCGGAACTGCTGGCCTGCTACGGCGATCTGCTGCGCCAGCTGGGTGCCGACGGCGAAGCCGCCACCCTGTGGCAGGAGGCGCTGCGCAAACAGCCGATGCCGCAGCTGCTGGCTCGCCTGCCCAAGCTGAAACTCGACAGCTACCAGCCGCTGCTGGCGCTGCTGCAAAAGCAGCAGGGGCAACCGGAAGTAGACACCGCACTGGCCCAGCTCTATCTGCTGGCAGGCCAACTGGACGATGCCCAGAAGCTGCTGGAGCAGGAGGTGGAGCGGGCGCCGAGCGCCGCTGCCTACCACGCCCTCGGCCAGCTGATGGACAAACGCCGCCTTACGAACAAGGCCAACGAGTACTATCGTCAGGCACTGGAGCTGGCGGGAGTCTGATCCCCGGCAAACAGAAACGCGAGAGGCCGCATGATGCGGCCTCTTTTTTTATCGCTTCGCCCTGCCCTCGTCAGGTGGTGAGCCGCTCCAGCTCGCCGATCAGCCAGATGGCCTCGGCGCGGTGGCTGCCGCACACATCCATCATGGGGCGAAAACCGCCACACACCGCCGGCCGCTCCGGTTGACCGAAAATCTTGCAGCCGAGGGCGCTATCGAGCTGGATACAGGGGACGCCAGCCGGCTTGCCATCTGGCATACCGGGAATGGCACTGCTGATACTGGGGGCGATGCAACAGGCAGCGCAGCCGCTACGACACTCCATAGACTCCACTCCTTTGGGACGGTCTGAGCCACCATAGCCGAAGCGACGGCACAAACGTAGCTGGCGCACAACAAAAAGCCCGACCGCACGGGCGATCGGGCTTCAGACACAGCCGGTTCAGCGAGCCATCATCACAGGATGATATCGCGAACCACGCTGTCTTTGCGCTCAAGATAATGGATCGACTTGATACGACGAATGGTACGGGATTTACCACGGATCAACAGAGTCTCGGTGGTCGCCATCACGCCATCGCTGGTGATGCCATCCAGCAGATCACCCTTGGTGATGCCGGTGGCGGAGAAGATGACGTTGTCATTCTTCGCCATGTCTTCCAGCTTGAGCACCTTGTTGACATCGATGCCCAGCGCTTCGCAGCGGGCAATTTCCTGCTCGCCCAGCGCACGCACTTCCGGGCTGTCGCCCTTGACGCGGTGACGCGGCACCAAACGGGCCTGCATGTCGCCATCCAGCGCGCGGATCACCGCCGCGGAGATCACCCCTTCCGGTGCGCCGCCGATGCCATACAGCATGTCGACTTCGCTGTCCGGCAGACAGGTGAGGATGGAGGCGGCAACGTCACCATCAGGAATGGCGAACACCCGCACGCCCAGCCCCTGCATCTCCTTGATCGCCTTGTCATGGCGCGGCTTGGCCAGGGTAATGACGGTCAGACGGGAGAGCGGCTTGCCCAGCGCCTTGGCCACGGACTTCAGGTTCAGCTCGAGAGCCTGATCCAGGTCGATGGCGCCTTTGGCCTTGGGCCCGACGATCAGCTTTTCCATGTACATGTCAGGCGCTTTCAGGAAAGAACCCTTGTCGCCCACCGCCAGCACGGCCAGCGCGTTGGCCTGACCCATGGCTGTCATGCGGGTACCCTCGATGGGATCGACCGCGATATCCACCGCGTCGCCGTGTCCGGTACCGACCTTCTCGCCGATATAGAGCATCGGCGCTTCATCAATTTCACCTTCGCCGATCACAATCTCACCATCGATCTCGATCTGGTTGAGAATGTGGCGCATGGCCGCTACGGCCGCCCCATCAGCGATATTCTTGTCACCACGTCCGAGCCACTTGTAGCCAGCCAGTGCAGCCGCTTCCGTCACTCGGGAAAACTCGATTGCCAGTTCACGTCTCATCGCATATCCAACCTATGGAGCTCGAAAACGGGCGGCATTCTACCACAAGGGCAAACCTTTGCGCACAAAAGTAGCCGCTGCGAGCAAGAATGTAGCCAATTCATCCAATTGCAACCCAATTGCCATCGACTCTTCATCCAACTGTCACCCCGCTGTCATCCCCGCTGCCTAGCATGAGCCCGTTTTCAAAACAAAAGCTTGCAACACCACAAGGGATTAAGATGAAAAAGCTGACTGTAGTGGCACTGGCTCTCACCGCAGCCTTCCAGGCTCAAGCCGTTGAAGTGTACAAAAATGACACCTCCATGCTGGATCTCTATGGCCGTATCTACGCTGGCCAATTCTTCGGCGACAAGAAAGAAAACGTCGATACTGCCAATCCGAATGGCACCAAGGATTACAGCGCCAAGCAAGGGGCAAACCAGTTTGTCCGTTTCGGTGCCAAGGCCGAGACCCAGATCCAGAGCGGTCTGAAGGCGCTGGCCCAGTACGAAGTGCAGATGTACATCAACGACAGCGAAAAGACCTTGGGTAAAGATGGAAGCACAGACAACCTGCGCACCCGTCTGGCCTTTGCCGGTGTCGGCGCTGACTGGGGGACTGTGACTTTCGGTCGCCAGAAAGGGGCCCCGGGCTTCCTGGCCGACTGGACTGATGTCTCCCTCTCCGACGGCTACGGCAACGAAGCGCTGGGCGCCAAGACTGACACCTTCGCCACCAACCGCGCAGGTTCCGTGTTGAAGTATTCCGGCCTGTTCAATGGCTTCCAGTTTGATGCCAGCTACAAATTTGATGGCGGCCAAGAAGAAGACAAGAGCAGCAACAAGACCTCCGCAGCTGACCCAGCCTATGGTGCAGCCGTGGCTTACACCTTCCCGTTCAATCTGTCTTTGGGTACCGCCTACAACGTTGGCCAACGTCAGGAAAAGAATACCGAAGACGCCAAACTGTGGCTGATCTCTGCCAAGTTCGACAACAAGGCGGCCTATGCAGCTCTGAGCTATGCCGATGGCTCTGACTTTGTCCAAAGTGGCACCGACCATACCGGCTGGGAAGCGGCGCTGGGCTACAACTTCGAAAACGGCTTCGGTCTGATGGCCCTGTGGAACAAACAGGAGCAGGAAGTCACTGGCGGCAAGAAAACCGATGCCATTGACTACTACACCCTGGGTGCCCAGTACAAATTCAACAAGAACCTGCGGGTGATTGGCGAGTACCGCATCAACAATCTGGACAGCGTTGCCGGCAAAGCGACTGCCAACAAGGATGACTTCCAGCTGGCTGCCCGCTACGACTTCTAATCGAGGTTTTGCGGATCCCCAAAGCGCGATGGCTTGCCATCGCGCTTTTTGCTGGGCGTCGTTCACGACCGGATAAAGTAGCCTAGGCTCAACAGTAGATGTATCGCCGGAGAGATGATCATGGTCAGGCTGCCTTTCGTCCTGCTGTTGCTGCTGGCTCTTCCCGCTCACGCCCTCTCTATCGCCATGGTGCTGTGGCGCGGTGAAACCGCAGCCGAAGCGGGCTTTCGGGCAGAGCTGACCCGCCTTGGCTATCAGGCCACCATCACCACCTATAACGCCGATCAGGATCGTACGGCGCTGGCAACCATGCTGCGCCAGCAGATGCTGCCGAAACTGGCCGAATACGACTACATCTACACCTTTGGCACCACCGCCACCACCATGACCAAGAGTCTGGTGGCCAACCGCAAGCCTCTGATTTTCAATGTGGTTTCCGATCCTGTCGGGGCAGACATCCTCTCGGAAGACAAAGCCCAAAACAGCATGGTAGCCGGGGTAAGCAACATGGTGCCGATGGCACTGCAACTGGCTAACGCCAGCGAGCATCTGGCCACCGGAAAACGGCTGCTGCTACCCTTCAACCCCCGTGAGCAGAACACCCTGCTGGTGGCCGATATGCTGCTCAATGAAGCGAAACGCTATCAGTGGCAGATGGTCACCTGGCGAATGGCCCCTGACCCACGGCGGCTGGACAACGAACTGAAGCGGCTGCAACAGGATGCCAAAAACGACATCGTCTTTCTGGCCGCAGACAGCTATCTGCTCTCCATCGCCCCCCATTTGCTGAATGCACTCAACGAAGCGGCCATCCCTACCATCTGCAGTGCCGAGCTGTTCGTCGAACACGGCTGCAGCGTTGGCACCATCAGCAGCTACGAGGCACTGGGCAAGATGGCCGCCGGGATCATCCATCGCCACCAGCAGGGAACCGAGCTGCAAGCTATTCCGCTGCAGACCGACCCCCATCCCAAACTGGTGTTGGGGAAACTGGGTAACGCCACCACGCAGGAGGCGAGCCCCGAAAAGCCGAAGCCTTGATAAAGATCTCGGCCAATCAGGCTCCGGGCGGGTATGCTGTTGACCCCCATCGCCCGAGAGCCCTTTCCCATGAGCACCACCGTCTTTTTTGCCGTTCTGCTGGCAGCCCTGCTTCACGCCAGCTGGAATGCGCTGGTCAAAATTGGCGAAGAGCGGCTGGTGGGGGTATCACTGGTGGCGATCTTCTCAGGGCTTATCGCCGCCGTGGCGCTGCTGCCAATGGGGCTTCCCTCTGCTGCCGAGCTGCCCTGGCTCGGCCTCTCAGTCCTGCTCCATATCGGTTACTGCCTGTTTCTCAGCCATGCCTACAATCAGGGCGATTTTGGCCAGATCTATCCGCTGGCCCGTGGCAGTGCCCCGCTGCTCGCCATGGCGTTAAGTGCCCTGCTGCTGGGGGACTACCCCGGTTACGGCGGCATCATCGGCGCCTGCGTGCTGATCATGGGGGTCTTGCTGATGGCCTGGCGAGGCGGGCAGCAGCGCCTTGACAGCAAAGCGGTTCGGGCAGCACTGATCACGGCCATGTTCACGGCGACCTATACCCTCTCGGATGGTGCCGGCGCCCGCGCAGGGGGTGAACCGGTACGCTACACCCTCTGGCTCTTTGCCTGTACCGGGCTGGCGATGCTGCTGGTGTTGCTCGTCCACCAGAAACGCAACGCATGGCGCCAGATCCGCCAATATGCACTGGTTGGCGCCACCGGAGGTGCCATGTCACTACTCGCCTACGGGATTGTTATCTGGGCCATGACCCAAGCCCCCATTGGCGTGGTCGCGGCTCTGCGCGAAAGCAGTGTGCTGTTTGCCATGCTGCTCTCGGTCTGGCTGCTGAAAGAGCCGCTCGGGAGCATGCGGCTGACGGCGGCGGCCATTATTACCGGCGGCGTGCTGCTGACCCGGCTTGGAGGATAAGCGCTGTCGCCATT
Source organism: Aeromonas sp. s7(2024) (assembly GCF_040907825.1). Classification (NCBI taxonomy): domain Bacteria; kingdom Pseudomonadati; phylum Pseudomonadota; class Gammaproteobacteria; order Aeromonadales; family Aeromonadaceae; genus Aeromonas; species Aeromonas sp. s7(2024). Next base: position 73,601 of record NZ_JBFOCM010000037.1, on the reverse strand, counting down.
GGTGCGGATTTATCAGGCAGGATGGCGTAATTCACTCCGCCAAATATGCCGAATACCAATAATGGAAATAAGTGTCGGCCCGGGCGTAAATGTTTACATCCGCAACGTATCAATTAACTGGCAGGTCTGTTTATTTCAACCACAGCTTCATTCGAGAAACTTACCTGCCCAGCAACATTAATGATAAAATCGTTCACAGTTAATTTTCGGCAACGCTGACCAATACCGCGCATGGCACAGACCATGCCGCTCCGCCCATACATTCATTGACCGCCTGACGGGTAAGCCAGCCCGGTCAGAGATGACCCGATCGCGCCCGCCACAGCAGGATGGCATGGCGCTACCGCGTTATTAATGGGTCCGGTTTCGTCTGTTTAATTTTTGATTATTTTAAATCCAGCACCATCAGGGAGTTTTTAATATGTCAGCAAAAAAGCTGAAGTTGGGCGCCTTTATATTGATGATATTAACATCGGTATTTGGCGTCACTAATATCGGGATCGGTTTTTACCGAATGGGATATGCCGCCATTCCGATGTTCGTGATCGGCGGTCTGTTTTTCTTCATCCCGTTCATTTTGATGATGATCGAATTCGGCACCGGCTTTCGCAAAGAGGCGGGCGGTATCTTTACCTGGATGCGCCACTCGGTCTCGACCCGATTCGCCTTTATCGGTCTGACCATGTGGTTCGCCTCCTACGTCATCTGGATGTTTGGCAAGGCGCTCTCCATGTGGGTGCCCCTCTCCTTCATGCTGTTTGGCCGCGACATCACCGTCATCCCGGTCACCCTGGGCAGCGGTATCGACTTTGGCCCCTTTATTCTGGGTGTGGTCGCCATCGCGCTGGTTGCCACCGTCACCAAGCTCATCACCCTGGGTAGCGCCCGCTTCGCCAAAGTGGCGGCCATCGGCGGTCTCTCCGTGGTGGCACTCAACGTGTTGCTGCTGGTCGGCGGCGTCTTCACCTTCGCAGTGAGCGGCATGACTCTGCAGGAGCCCTTCACCCAGGCATCGCTGACGGCTTCTCCCAATGCCGCGTTCAACGACATCATCCCCTTCCTCGGCTTTATGGTGTTCGCCATCTTCGCCTACGGCGGGGTCGAGGCGATGGCCGGGGTGGCTGACGAGCTGGAAGATCCCGAGCGCGACCTCAAGCGCGGCATCTTCCTCTCCGGCGCCTTCATCGTGCTCTGCTACATCATCGGCTTTCTGGCGGTCGGATCCATCATGCGCTGGAGCGACTTCCCGGCCGAGGGGATCACCTCTCTCTCCGCCCTCTTCATCATCATGCTGGAGCTGGGGCGCCATCTGGGTGGCGAGTGGCTGGGACAGGTGTTCATGCGCTTTGCCGGATTGGGCATGTTCCTGAGCTATCTGGGTGCCTTTATCGCCCTCTCATACGCGCCACTGCGCCAGTTCATCACCGGCACCCCGAGTTACTTCTGGCCGGAGCGTTTCCAGCGCGAGAACGAGAATGGCGTGCGGATTGAAGCCCTCAAGGTGCAAGCCTGGGTGGTCTGTCTGTTCATTGCCGCCAAGTCCATCTTTACCCTGATCAACCCGGAAGGGGCCGCCGCCCTCTATGAGCTGATCATCACCATGACCAACGTCGGCATGACCCTGCCCTACATGTTCCTCATCTACGCCTGGTATCGCTATCGCAACAACCCGGCGCTGGGCAAGGACCTGATCTTCTTCAAGAGCTCAGGTGCCGTGCTGCTGGCTACCATCATCAGCCTGATCCTGGTCGCCTTCGGCAACGTCTTTACCGTGGTGGCCCCCTTTATCTCCGGCGATATCTCCACCGGCGTCTGGACCATCATTGGCCCGCTGCTGTTCGTGGTGATCGCCATGCGCTTCAAGATCAAGCAGGAAGATACCCACTAAACGGTAGGCAATGCTCCATGCCAATCGGGACCGTTCTGGTCCCGATTTTTTTTAGCGCCGGCTTCCGCTCGCCATCACGGCCAGCCCATAGTTTCAATGCATAAAAAAAAGACTCCATGGAGACCTCTTTTACGCTCTCCTCGCCGTCAGAGCACGCTCAACGCCGTAAATTATCAATATCAAGGTGAGAATGATTGTGAAGCGCCAGTTCACGACATATAACTTAGCGAGATATCCCTGTATTTCGTCCGGTAGAGCTGATCATGATGATGCGTTCCCTCCTTCCCCTGTTGCTTGGCGCAGTAATGCTGCCGGCCACTATGGACAGTGCCCATGCCAACCCCTTTTCCGCCAGCAGCAAGAGCAGCAGCGGCTTTCTCGAGCGACGGGATGTGCCCAACCTCAGCTCGGCTGCCTTCGTGGTAGCCAACCACAGAACCGGCGAGGTGATCTCCGAGCGCAACGGCAACCGGGTAATGCCCATCGCCTCACTCACCAAGCTGATGACGGCGCTGGTGGTGCTGGATGCCAACCTGCGCCTCAACGAAATGCTCACCGTGACCAATGCCGACATCGACCGCATCAAGGGAACCGGCTCGCGCCTGGCCATAGGTTCCAGGCTCAGTCGCGCCGAAATGCTCCATATCGCCCTGATGTCCTCTGAAAACCGTGCCGCCTCGGCGCTGGCCCGCCACTATCCCGGCGGCCAGCGTGCCTTTGTCGAGGCGATGAACGCCAAAGCCCGCATGCTGGGGATGTGGAATACCCGCTACGCCGACAGCACAGGGCTCAACCCACGCAATGTCTCCACCGCGCAGGATCTGGCCAAACTCGCCGCCGCAGCGGCCTCCTATCCGCTGATCCGCCAGTACTCCACCGACGAGCAGAGTTATGTGCGCACCAACAAGCGTCAGCTGCACTACCTCAACTCCAACCGGCTGATCCGCGAAGGGCAATGGGAGTTCACTCTCTCCAAGACCGGCTATATCCGCGAAGCGGGCCGCTGTCTGGTGCTGGGCACCAAGGTCAATCGTGAGCCGGTGATCATGGTGCTGCTCAATGCCGAAACCACCAACGATCGGGTCGCCGATGCCAAGCGGATCAAAACCTGGCTGGAGAGCTCGGGCAGAACCACCCTGGCAGCCAACCAGAGCAGCATGCTGACTCATCAGTAAGCTCGACATCCCCGACCAAGCGAGGCGCCCGCCTCGCTTTTTTTATCTGTATGAGCGCACCCAAAAAATGGGAGCCAGCTCCCGCTACAGGTAACACCTTCCGCCATCCAGTTACAAAACGTAACTTCTCAACAGCGTGATTCACACTAATAGAATCAATTGGTTGTAACCTGGCAGCAAGAATTTTAGCGTGCCATCACAACCCCTGTAACGACGAGCCACCATGCGTATTTCCAGTATCGAGTGCGGGCGGGTACTGGCCATTCTGGCCGTGATGACCATTCACGTATCCCCCTTCGCAAACCCCTTCAACCCCGCCCTGTGGGGAGGCGGATCCTGGTTCTGGCTGAGCGGCACCATCAACCAGCTATGCCGCTTTGCCGTGCCGCTGTTTTTCCTCTGTGCCGGTTATTTTCTGCAGCCGAGACTGAGTCGCGAGGCGCCGCTGACCATTGCCTGGCGCTACTGCCACCCCTTGCTGCTGCTCTGGCTGGTGTGGAGTCTGGTCTACCTGCTGGTGCCGTTCAATCCGCTGGATGCCGTGCAGCAAGGCTATCTGGCCTCCCTGCGCGGGCAGTGCCAATTCCAGCTCGGCGACCCCCTCAATGGCTGGCTGGTGGGCGGCATGATCCACCTCTGGTTCCTGCCAGCCCTGATCATGGCGGTGACCCTGCTGGCACTCTGCTACCGGCTTGGCAGACCAGCGCTCGCCCTCTGGCTGGGTCTTGGCCTCTACCTCCTGGCGCTGCTGGGGGGCTCCTATGCCAAGCCGCTGCTGGGCGCCGAGTGGCCACTGCTCACCCGTAACGGCCCCTTCTTCTCCCTGCTGTTTGTGGCGCTCGGGGCCCTGTTGCGCCAGCGTCAGTGGCAGCCCGATGCCCGCATCGGCTGGCAACTGCTGCTGGCGGGCGTGGCGCTCTATGGCTGTGAAGCCTGGGCGCTGCAGCACTTTGCCGCAGTGCCGCTCACCCGCCACGACTTCCTGCTCGGCTCCCTTCCCTGGGCTATCGGCCTGTTTGGCCTGCTGCTGGCCAACCCCGAGTGGGGCAAGGGCAGCTGGCTTGAGCGCCAGGCCCCCAAAGTGCTCGGGATCTACTGCCTGCACATGATGCTGGTGGTCTGGCTCTTCGTGTTCGGCCCGCAGGGCGCATCCATCCTGTGGGAGATCGCCAAGGTGCCGCTGCTGCTGGGATCATCTCTGCTGGTCTATCGCCTGCTGGCGGCCCTACCCCTCACTCATCGACTGCTGCGCACCCACTGAGTCCGGTATCCGACCCGTCCTACCGGGCCGGATACCTCTTCACGTTTCGTCTCTTTCTCTTCCGCTACGCCCTTTTTCCCTCGCTTCGTTCTCGCGGTTTGCTGCAATGGCTCTGCTTTTCAGCCGAGCTCCCCCGACCGCACAACCCGCCTCCAATGCCCTCCTCCATTTTCACCTTGCCAGACAAATGAAAATCAATATCATTAGCACCCCGTTTAATCGGGTCAGGCTAATTATAATTAAATCAATATGTTCGAGCCGTCAGGTCGACATCCAAAGAGTCAATATTGAATATGCAGCACCCTCACTTTCGCAGAACGCTGGTCTCGCTGGCACTGCTGGGCACCGGCTTCACTGCCCAGGCCACCGATGAAACCATGACAGTGGTTGGCAAACGCTCTCAGCATCAAGAAGTTGCCACCGCAACCCGTACCAATACGCCAGCCAAGCTGGTTCCCCAGACCATCGACAGCGTCAAGGTCAGCGAGCTGACCGCCTTCGGCCAACCTACGCTGAGTGAAGCCCTGAGCGGCATTCCCGGGGTCAACGCAAGCGGTGATACCCGCTTCGACGGGGTCAATATCCGCGGCTTCAGCGCCAGCAACGACTTCTATCTCGACGGATTCCGCGACGACATGCAGTACACCCGGGATCTCGGCAACATCGAGCGGGTGGAAGTGCTCAAGGGCCCGGCTGCCGTGCTCTACGGCCGCGGTAGCACGGGGGGCATCGTCAACCGGGTCAGCAAGAAGCCGCAAAAAGGGCAGGAGTCCAGCGTCACCGCCCGGGTTGGCAGCTTTGACAGCCAGCGGCTAACCGCCGACCTCAATGGCGAGGCGAGTGAGCAGGTGCAACTGCGCCTCAACATGGCGCAAGAGGACAAAGATAGCTTCCGCAACGGCGTGAAGAGCAAGCGCACCCTGCTGGCGCCTTCCGCCAACTGGGAGATCAGCGACAACCTCAACTGGCTGGTACAGTACGAGCGCAACGAGCATGACCGCACCCCGGATCGCGGCATTCCCGGGGTCAATGGCCGTCCGGCCGATGTGCCGAGGGAGTATGTTTACAGCGATACCAGCCGCGACTTCATCGATGACGTGGCGCAATCCACCCGCTCCCGCCTCTCCTGGGATATCAACGATCAGTGGCAGTTGCGCCAGCAGCTCGGTTACTCCACCCTCGACAGCCAGTTTGACAACACCTATGTCACCAGCGTCAAAGGGGATAAGGTGACCCGCTCCCGCTGGCAGCAGGATCTCAAAGCGAAGAACCTCATCAGCAACACCGAGGCAGAAGGTCTGTTCCAGACCGGCCCGGTGGAACATCGCCTGCTGGTTGGCTTCGAGCAGAACTGGCAGGAGCGCACACCCAAGCTCTACCAGAACGCCACCGCCATCCCGTCTGGCAATCTCTACGATCCGGGCTCACTGCCTACCTACAATGGCGCCATGAAGCTCTCCAGCGACGCCAAACACAAGGTGCGCGGCAATGGCCTCTATCTGCAGGATCAGCTCAGCCTGGGTGACTGGCATCTGGTGGGCGGGCTGCGCCGTGACGACTTCACTGTCACCAGTCGCCGCTACGACCTCAACAAGGAGGAGAGCGTCTCGGTCAACAGCCTGAGCCCGCGCCTCGGTCTGGTGTGGAACCCCCTCGAGGATCACGCCTTCTACACCTCTTACAGCAAGACCTTCACTCCGGTGGGAGGCGAGCTGATCGGCATCACCCCGGGTGACAAGAACAACGGGCTGGAACCCCAGCACACCCGCCTCTACGAAGGAGGTGTGAAGAGTGACTGGCTGAACGGCAAGCTGGCGACCACTCTCTCCCTCTATCGACTGGAGATGTACAACAAGCGCACCAAGGATCCGCTGGATCCCACCAAGGTGAGCCTCACCGGCCTGCAGCGTACCGAGGGTGTCGAGCTGAGCGCCCGTGCCGAGCTGACCGACGAGATCTACCTGCGTGGCGGCTTCGCCATTCAGGATGCGGAGCAGGTCAAGGCGGATGCGGATCTGCAGGGCAAGCGCCCGATGAACGTCTCCCGCCAGAATGGCCAGTTCTATCTCGGCTACAAGAGTGGCGAGCAGGGCTGGTTCGGCGAAACCGGCGTGACGGCAGTGGGCGATCGCTTTGCCGACAACGCCAACACCACCACTCTGCCCGGTTACGCTCGCTTCGATGCGCGCGCCGGTTATCGCTGGCAGCAGTGGGAAGCCGAACTGAGCGCCGAAAACCTGACCGACCACGAGTACTTCGTCAGCGCCACCAGTGCCACCCAGATCATGCCGGGTACGCCCCGTCAGCTGAGCCTGACCGGAACCTACCGCTTCTGATCTCTGTGACAACCACCCCGACTGGCCAGCCCTTGCTGGCCAGTTTTTTTATGAAGCAACCACGATGAAACGCAGAAGAGTTCCCCTTCACAACAACAAATGGGTACGCCGCCTCCATGCCTGGGCCGGTTTTTTTACCCTCGCCCTGATGCTGATGTACGGCATCACCGGCCTCTGGCTGCAACACCGTGCCGTGTTGCCCATCCCCGGCCCCCACACCGACAAATCGAGTGAAGAGATAGTGCTGGAGGCGCCGCTCGCCAGCCCGGAGCAGCTGAAAAGCCTGCTGCAACAGCGCTATCCCGATACCTTTGCCGACGGGCGAACCATGATCACCCCGGCCCAGACCCTGCCCACCCCGAACGGCCCGCTCACCCTGCCCGCCAAGTGGGAGATGCGCGGCGTTACCCTCAGCCAGAGCGTGGCCGCCAGCTATGTTGAGGGCACCTTGCTGGTACGTACCGACCTGCAACTGGCCAACTTTGCCGCCAGCCTCAACCGGCTGCACCGCGGTATGGGCACCGGCCTCGGCTGGCAGCTGTTTGGCGATATCGCCGCCCTGGCCCTGCTGCTGCTCGCCCTCACCAGCCTGTTTATGTGGACCAAGCTGCACGGCACACCCAGAGCCATCATAGCGCTGACACTCGCTGGCACCCTCGGCACCCTGCTGTTTGCCCTGCTGGGGTAACGCAGCAATCATGATCTGATGCAGCAAGGTTTGGAAAGAAAACCGCAATAGAAACAGGCCGCTGGCGGTGATGTCGTCAGCGGCCACATCAAGAAAAGGAAATAACGGAGAGCGGAAAAAGAGAAGGGATACCAAGAGGTAACGGGAAGTACTGCCTGCTCAGCAGCAACGCACCAATGCGCAGGAACGCCAAAAAACAAAAGGCCATCATTGCTGATGGCCTTTTGTCATGAATTTGATGGTGCCCGGGGTCGGACTCGAACCGACACGGTTATTCACCGGCGGATTTTGAATCCGCTGCGTCTACCGATTTCGCCACCCGGGCAACTGCGAGGGATTATACGAATGGCGCGATGTCATGCAAGGTGTTTTTCGATTGAACACTCCCGTTTGTTCATTTATTCAACGCCTTGCCGATGCGGGGCCAGTTACATAGAATGCCGCCATCATCTTAATGGAATAAAAACGATGGCCAAGCCTAAAAAAGTCCAACAAAAATCCCCCTCTCCCGCCACTCAGCCATACCCGTCAGCGGGTCTGCTGCGTCGCCTCAGCGCCCTGATCTATGATGCGCTGGTGGTGACTTCGCTGCTGATCATCGCCGGCTTTATCGGCATGGGTGTCGCCAAGCTGTTGCTGGTCACCGGCATGGCCAGCGTACCGGCGGGTGAAGATACCGTCTGGTTGCTGACCCGCCACCACCTGAGCCTGATCTACACCCTGTGGCTCGCCTTCGTCATCTGTGGTTTCTACACCTGGTTCTGGACCCGCGCTGGCCAGACCGTCGGTATGCGCGCCTGGCGGCTGCGCATTCAGAACGAGGATGGCAGCCACATCCGCGTTACCCAGGCGCTGATCCGTCTCGCCACTGCCGCCTTTGGTCTGGGCAACCTGATGTGCCTGTTCAACCGCCAGCGCCCGCGGGCGTTTCAGGATATCTGGGCCGAGTGCGAAGTGATCGTGCTGAGCAAGCAGGCAAATCTGGAATTGTTGAACAAGTAATCCCGGATCAATGCAATAACGAAAGAGGGCACCAACAGGTGCCCTCTTTGCATTTCCTCATAACCTCGTGCGGATTACTGCTTGCGGCTGAGGATGTAGAAGGAGATACCGCCAAACAGCAGGCTGGGCGCGATAGCCGCCAGAATGGGCGGTACCGCATAGACCAGACTGATGGGGCCAAACACCCGATCACTCACGTAGACGGCGAAGCCGGTCATGATCCCCATCAGCATCCGCGCCCCCATGCTCACCGAGCGTAGCGGGCCAAAGATGAAGGAGGAGGCCAGCAGGATCATCGCCACCACCGAGAGTGGTGACAGCAATTTGCGCCACATCTCCAGCTTGTAGCGACCGGCATCCTGCTTGTTGGCATCGAGATAGCCGATGTAGTCGAGCAGACCGGAGACCGAGAGGTTCTCGGGGTCGATACTCACCACCCCCAGCTGTTTGGGCGTCAGCTCCGAGCTCCACTCCATCTTGTCATGCTGCTCGCTGCGGATCTGCGCGGGATCGTCGAAGCGGGTAACCTGGGTCTGCTTGAGCAGCCAGTGGTGGCGCTCGAACACCCCCTCCTGCGCCTGCACCACGTCGATCAGCTTGCGCTCGGGGGTGAAGCGATAGAGGGTGATGCCGGTGAGGGCGCCATCGTTGCGCACCCCGTTGATATTGACGAAGTTGTTGCCATCGCGAGCCCACACCCCGTAGGCGGAAACCGTCAGACGACCTTCGGACAGCGCGCCCGCCTTGATGTCATCAGCTATCCGCTTGGCGGCGGGGGCCACATATTCCCCCATCAGCCCCACCATGATCATCAGCGGGATCGCCGTCTTGAGCGCCGCCATCACGATACTGATCTTGGAGCGACCCGCCGCCTGCATCACCACCAGCTCGGAGCTGGTCGCCAGCTGACCCAGACCAATCAGGCCACCCAGCAGCGCGGCCAGCGGGAAGAAGAGCACCGCCTCCTTGGGCATGGAGAGCAGCACATAGTAGAGGGCATTGATCATGTCGTAGTTGCCGTCACCGACCGACTTGAGCTGCTCCACATACTTGATGAGCGCCGCCAGACCAACCAGCGTGATTTCACACAGCAGGATCGACATGAAAATGACCCGACCGATATATCTATCGAGAATGCCGAACATCAGCCGAGACTCCTATCTTGCAGCTTCATGCTGATTTCCTCCTGAAGAGCGATACACCGGGTCGGCATCAAAATGACCCGGTCGTCATATCTATCGAGAATGCCAAACATCAGCAGAAGTTCCTATGTTGCAGCATCATGCTGATTTTCTGTTGAAATAGCGCCCTTTCACCCCGTTCCACCAGCTGGTGCCCTGCAGATTGAGGGGCAGGCCGATAAACAGCAGGTAACCGAGCGGCACCAGGAACATCCCCGGCCAGTAGGGCAGCCGACCGCTGTCGATGGCCGAACGGGCGGCGCTGAGCAGCAGGAAGTAGGAGAGATAGAGCATGATGGCCGGCAACAGCTTGGCGTAGCGCCCCTGACGGGGGTTGACCCGCGCCAGCGGTACCACCAGCAGGGTCAGCACCGGAATGGAGAGGGGCAGCGAGATACGCCACTGCAATTCCGCCATCATGGCGTTGTCCTGGGTACCGAACAGTTCCATGGTCGGCTTGGCCGCCGCCTTGCGGTTGGAACGCTCCATCTCTTGCTGGCGGATCACCAGACCATATTCGCGAAAATCGGAGATCTGGAACTGCTTGCCGGAGAAGTTCCCCTCGTAGCGGGAGCCATCCATCAGGGTCAGCCACTGCAGACCGTTCTCATCGACCGTCACCACCCCTTCGGTCGCCACCACCACCGAGGGAGGACTGTTCCCCTCCGCCCGCTGCAGCACGAAGATCTTTTGCAGTTTTGAGCCGTTGTCGTTCAAATCCTGGATATAGGCAACCAGACGCCCCTTGTCGAGCTCCATAAAGCGGCCAGGCTGCAGGAAGGAGATACCCGGATCGGCTTTGAACTGGTCGATCACCTGCGACTCGCGCTCCTTGGCCTGCGGGGCGATCCAGCCGGTGTTGAACGCCGCAACCACCGCCGTCAGCAAGGCCAGCAACATGGCGCTGCGCATCACGAAACGGTGGCTGAAGCCGACCGCATGCATCACCGTCATCTCGCTTTCGGCGTAAAGGCGACCATGGGCAAACAAAATGGCTAAAAAGAGACTGATAGGCAGCATCAACAACGCCATATTGGGCAAGTTGAGTAGCAGCAGGGTGGAGACCAGACGTGTCGGCACCTCGCCATCGGCGGCGTCACCGATGATCTTGATAAATTGTTGGCTGACAAAGATAAGCAGCAATACGAATAACACTGCCAGCTGGGTTTTCAGGGTTTCCCTGAACAAATATCGGAAAACGATCACAGTCATTCCCAAGTAAACTTGTGTTTTTAGTCGAATGCCTGAAAAATAGGGCCGTATATTGGATTTTTACCAGTTTGAACTGCGGAGCCTGTGGCTGTTCGCTCCGCCTCTGATACCCCAACAAGCACCGCATTATTCAATAAAAGGTGCCTTTTGTCTTTAGGATGTAGGAGATTCCATGGAGTTCAGTGTAAAGAGTGGCAGTCCAGAGAAGCAACGGAGCGCCTGCGTCGTAGTCGGCGTATTTGAGCCTCGTCGCCTCTCTCCGGTTGCCGAACAACTGGACAAGATCAGCGATGGCTATATCAGTTCGCTGCTGCGCCGTGGCGACCTGGAAGGGAAACCAGGCCAGATGCTGCTGCTGCATCAAGTACCGGGCGTGCTCAGCGAGCGCGTACTGCTGGTCGGATGCGGCAAGGAGCGGGAACTCGACGAACGCCAGTACAAGCAGATCATCAACAAGACCATCACCACCCTGAACGAAACCGGCTCCATGGAAGCGGTCTGCTTCCTCACTGAGCTGCACGTCAAGGGTCGGGATACCTATTGGAAGGTGCGCCAGGCGGTGGAAACCACCAAGGCGGGCCTCTACAGCTTTGATCAGTTCAAGACCAACAAGGCCGAGCCACGTCGCCCGCTGCGCAAGCTGGTATTCAACGTGCCGACGCGTCGGGAACTGACCATTGGTGAAAAAGCCATCGCTCACGGTCTGGCCGTGGCCAAGGGTGTGCGGGTCTGCCGCGACGTGGCGAACATGCCGCCCAACGTCTGCAACCCGGCCTATCTGGCCTCCCAGGCCCGTCGTCTGGCCGATGCCTACGACAACATCACCACCAAGGTGGTGGGCGAGCAGGAGATGGCCGAGCTCGGCATGAACTCCTATCTGGCAGTGGCCCGCGGCTCCGACAACGAAGCCATGATGGCCATCATCGAATACAAGGGTCATCCGGATGCCAAGCCCATCGTGCTGGTCGGCAAGGGTCTGACCTTCGACTCCGGCGGCATCTCCATCAAACCGGCCGATGGTATGGACGAGATGAAGTACGACATGGGTGGCGCCGCCTCCGTGCTCGGTACCATGCATGCGCTGGCCCAGCTGCAACTGCCGATCAACGTCATCGGCGTGCTGGCTGGCTGCGAGAACATGCCTGGTGGCAACGCCTATCGTCCGGGTGACATCCTCACCTCCATGTCCGGCCAGACCATCGAAGTGCTCAACACCGATGCGGAAGGTCGTCTGGTGCTGTGTGATGCGCTGACCTATGTGGACCGCTTCGATCCGGAAACCGTGATCGACGTGGCGACCCTGACCGGTGCCTGCGTTATCGCGCTGGGCCACCACACCTCGGGTCTGTTGGCCAACCACAACCCTCTGGCCCACGAGCTGCTCAACGCCTCCGAGCAGGCGGGTGATCGCGCATGGCGTCTGCCGCTGTTTGACGAGTATCAGGAGCAGATCGACAGCCCGTTCGCCGACATGGCCAACATCGGCGGTCGCCCGGCCGGCACCATCACCGCAGCCGCCTTCCTGTCACGCTTCACCAAGAAGTACAACTGGGCCCACCTGGATATCGCCGGGACCGCCTGGAAGAGTGGCAAGGATAAAGGCTCCACCGGTCGTCCGGTACCCCTGCTGACCCAGTTCCTGCTGAACCGGGCTGGCGTGGATATCGAAGAGAAGGAGTAACTCTCCGGCCCCTGCCGATGGCTACATCGGAAGGGTTGGCGTTACCCTGAACCACAAGGAAGAGGCCCGCCTCTTCCTTGTTTCATTCTTGAATCAGTGAGCTGCGGACGGGAAACGCCCCGTCAGCCTCATGAGGCGGTCAACAGTCCGTCACCGCAAAACGGGATCAACCTGATGAGCCAAGTGACCTTTTACCTGATGAGCGAACAGGATGACGCGCAGGCCTCTGCGGTCGAGCGACTGGCCTGCACTCTTGCGGCCGAGTCGTGGGGCGCGGGCCATATCTACCTGTTCTGCGACGATGAAGCGCAGGCCCTGCGTCTGGACGAGCTGTTGTGGCAACTGCCGCCGGAGCGCTTCGTGCCGCACCAGTTGCAGGGCGAAAGCGGCATGGCCCCGGTGGAGATCGGCTATCAGCCACCGAAACGGCGCTACGCCCGCCTCATCAATCTGGCCACTGCGACACCTTTGTTTGCAGGACACTTCGCTCAAGTGGTAGATTTTGTCCCCACTGACGAAACACAAAAGCAGCAAGCCCGCGAGCGCTACAAGCACTATCGCCAGGCAGGCCATACCCTCGAAATGAGGGATCAGCCCGTCCTTGCCGCACCGGATCCGGCGCAGCCCTGACTGCAACCAATTGATCCATAAAGAATCAACACCAGACTCCATCCATCCAGATTACGGCGAGACCATGGAAAAGACTTTTAATCACAACGCCATCGAACAGGCGCTCTATCAGCACTGGGAAGCCCAGGGTTACTTCAAGCCCCACGGCGACACCAGCAAAGACTCCTTCTGCATCATGATCCCGCCGCCGAACGTCACCGGCAGCCTGCACATGGGTCACGCCTTCCAGCAAACCCTGATGGATACCCTGATCCGCTACAACCGCATGCAGGGCAAAAACACCCTGTGGCAGGCAGGTACCGACCACGCAGGTATCGCCACCCAGATGGTGGTTGAGCGCAAGATCGCCGCAGAAGAGGGCAAGACTCGCCACGATTACGGCCGTGATGCCTTCATCGACAAGATTTGGCAGTGGAAGGAAGAGTCCGGTGGCACCATCACCCGCCAGATGCGCCGTCTGGGCGACTCAGTGGATTGGGAGCGCGAGCGCTTCACCATGGATGAGGGTCTCTCCGCCGCCGTGCAGGAAGTGTTTGTCCGTCTCTACGAAGATGGTCTGATGTACCGCGGCAAGCGTCTGGTGAACTGGGATCCGAAACTCAACACCGCCATCTCCGATCTGGAAGTGGAGAACCGCGAGATCAAGGGCCACATGTGGCACCTTCGCTATCCGCTGGCCAACGGCGCCAAGACTGCCGAAGGCAAGGATTACCTGATCGTCGCCACCACCCGTCCGGAGACCATGCTGGGCGATACCGCCGTGGCCGTGAACCCGGAAGACCCGCGCTACAAGGCGCTGATCGGCCAGCACATCCTGCTGCCGCTGGTGAACCGTCTGATCCCCATCGTTGCCGACGAACACGCCGACATGGAGAAGGGCACCGGTTGCGTGAAGATCACTCCGGCCCACGACTTCAACGATAACGAAGTGGGCAAGCGCCACAGCCTGCCGATGATCAACATTTTCACTCTGGATGCCCACGTGCGTGCCGAGGCCGAAGTGGTCGACACCAACGGCAACCCGAGCACAGCCTACGACGCTGCCCTGCCGGCCGAGTTCGCCGGTCTGGAGCGCTTCGCCGCCCGTAAAGCGATTCTGGCCAAGCTGGAAGAGCTGGGTCTGCTGGACGAGATCAAGGATCACGTGCTGCAACAGCCTTACGGCGATCGCGGTGGCGTGCCCATCGAGCCGATGCTGACCGACCAGTGGTACGTGCGCGTGGCGCCGATGGCCAAGACCGCTATCGAAGCAGTGGAAGATGGCCGCATCCAGTTCGTGCCGAAGCAGTACGAAAACATGTACTTCTCCTGGATGCGCGACATTCAGGACTGGTGCGTCTCCCGCCAGCTGTGGTGGGGTCACCGCATCCCGGCATGGTATGACGATGCCGGCAACGTCTACGTTGGCCGCAGCGAAGATGAAGTGCGCGCCAAGCACAGCATCCCGTCCGTAACCTTACTGCGTCAGGACGAAGACGTGCTCGACACCTGGTTCAGCTCCGCTCTGTGGACCTTCTCCACTCTGGGCTGGCCGAACAACACCGAGGCACTCAAGACCTTCCACCCGACCGACGTGCTGATGAGCGGCTTCGACATCATCTTCTTCTGGATTGCCCGGATGATCATGATGACCATGCACTTCATCAAGGACGAAAACGGCCAGCCGCAAGTCCCGTTCAAGACCGTCTACATCACTGGCCTTATCCGTGACGAAGAGGGCCAGAAGATGTCCAAGTCCAAGGGCAACGTGCTGGACCCGCTCGACATGATCGACGGCATCTCGCTGGAAGATCTGCTGGAGAAGCGCACCGGCAACATGATGCAGCCGCAGATGGCCGAGAAGATCGCCAAGCGTACCGCCAAGCAGTTCCCGGAAGGGATCGATGCCCACGGTACCGACGCCCTGCGCTTCACTCTGGCCGCGCTGGCCTCTACCGGTCGTGACATCAACTGGGACATGAAGCGCCTGGATGGCTACAACAACTTCTGCAACAAGTTGTGGAACGCCTCCCGCTATGTGCTGATGAACACCGAAGATCAGGATTGCGGTTTTGCCGACGGCGAAATGCAGTTCAGTCTGGCGGATCGCTGGATCCAGTCCCAGCTGCAAGTGGCCATCCGTGACTTCCGTACCGCCCTCGATACCTACCGCTTCGACATCGCGGCTGGCGTGCTGTACGAATTTATCTGGAACCAGTTCTGTGACTGGTATCTGGAGCTGACCAAGCCGGTGCTGACCAAGGGTTCCGAGGCCGAGCAGCGCGCTGCCCGCCACACCCTCGTGACCGTGCTGGAAACCCTGTTGCGTCTGGCGCACCCGATCATCCCGTTCATCACCGAGACCATCTGGAAATCGGTCGCCCCGCTGGCTGGCGTACACGCCGACACCATCATGATTCAGGCCTTCCCGGAGTTCGACGCCGCCAAGGTGGACGAAGCCGCGATGGCGGATCAGGAGTGGGTGAAGGAGTTCATCGTCAGCATCCGCAACATCCGCGCCGAGATGAACGTGGCCCCGAGCGTACCTCTCAACGTGCTGCTCCAGTGCGATGCCAAGGATGCCCAGCGCGCCGCTGACAACGAGGCCTTCCTCAAGTCGCTGGCCCGTCTGGAATCTATCCGCGTACTGGCGGACGGTGAAACCGCCCCGCTGTCAGTGAAGAAGCTGATCGGTGCCACCGAGCTGATGATCCCGATGGCCGGTCTCATCGACAAGGATGCCGAACTGGCCCGTCTGGCCAAAGAGGTTGCCCGTCTGGTGGGCGAGTGCGGCCGTATCGAAGGCAAACTCGGCAACGAAGCCTTCGTCGCCAAGGCGCCGGAAGCGGTCATCACCAAAGAGCGCGAGAAGCTGGAAGATTACCGTCTCCAGCTGACCAAGCTGGAAGCCCAGCAGGCCGAAATCGCCGCGCTGTAAGCACCGCCCCAACCGATACAACAAAGCCCCCTGCCAAGGGGGCTTTTTCATATCCGCGCTTCCCGTTTCAGCTCACCAGCAGCCAGCCGCAAAAACCGAGATAGAGCAAGCCCACCAGTGCCAACCGCCCGGCGGTCATGGTTCCCTTTCTGAACCCCCACCAGAGCAACCCGACCGCCAGCAACGTCACCAGCGAGGAAGCCATCATGGCGCCATCCAGCAACCAGGGGGTAAAGAGCAAGCAGAACGCCTTGGGGATAGTGCCCTGGATCATCATGGCCCCGGAGATATTGGCCAGCGCCAGCCGGTTCTTGCCCTGCCGCACCCAGATCAGCACGTTCATCAGCTCCGGCATCTCGGTCGCCACCGGACTCAACAGCAGGGCTGCCAGCACCGGCGAGAGACCAAACAGCTCGCCCATGCTCTCCAGCTGATGGACAAACAGCTGGGCCGCCAGCGCTACCACCACCAACGCAGCCAGCGTCTGCAGCAACACCTTGCCAAGGGGCGGGATCCCGGCATCTGGGGCCAGCTTGAGGGGCTCCGGCAATTCGACTTCGTGGCTGTCAGCCTGTTTCAGCTCGCGCCTTACATAGACGAGGTAGACCAGCAGGAAGAGCAGGACCAGCCAGCTCTTGCCGGTAAAGGCGACCAGCCCCAGCGCAGTCGCCACCAGAAAGATGCCGATAAACCAGCGCTGATCCCGGCCAATCTCGCGCTGCACCTCGCCATCGATGGCCCGTTCGGTACGCCCCATGCAAAGCAGCAGGGTGAGGCCGACTGCCGCATAGCCGATGGTCGCCAACACCAGCGGCCCGCCAAGGGCGGCGCCAATGCCGATCTCCTGCTGGGCGGTTGTGTTGCCCATCAGCAAAGCGGTCAGGGTCACGATACACTCGGGTAGCGCCGTACCCAGTGCCGCCAGCAGCGAACCGGTGGCGCTTTGGGAGAGTTTGAAGTGGTGGCCGGTCCACTCGATGCCGTTGACGAAGTATTCGCAGGCAAGGTAGATGGTGACCGCAGAGACGAGAAATAACAGCAGGGTAATCAACATAATAGATACCGCCAGGCGAGCAGAATAACCGATGGACCCGACATGGCTCGCCCGGCTGGCGTGCATATCGAGGCCAAAGGTCTTGCAGAGCGATAGTGCCTATCGCCGCCCATGCCATGGATGCGAGGATCCAAGAGTGTTGACATGGGCCCGGCCCGGAATGCGGGCGGGTTGCTACTCCCCAATGACTGAGGGGACGTTTTAGCAACTCGACCACCGCCTCACAAGGCAAATTAATGACAACTCATTCAATAAGTTGTAAGGGAATGTAACCTCACCTGCGCACCCTCCCCGCCGCCATTGCGCTGTTGGCACACCGATTGCTGTAGGTAGTTCACTATCCACAACAGTTTGGGAAGGATGAACAATGAAACGGTGGATCCAACATTTCTATCAACTGAACCGCCTCAACTGGCTGATGGTCTGGTTGTTGCTCTGCTGCAGTATCATTCTGCTGTTTCCGGCCGGGCTGATGAAAGGGGCCGTCAGCCAGTGGGCTGCGGATCATGCGGCCTGGCTGGGAGTCGGCATGCTGATCGCCATCTCCTACTTCTGCAGTCAGGGCTTCCTGATCGCCTGGGAGTGGGCATGCGAAGAGTGGCAGGCGCGCCGTCAGCAGGACCAGCTGGCCCAGATGATCGGCTTCCTCGACTTCAACGAGAAGGCGGTGCTGCGCGAGTTCGTGCTGCAGCGTAAAAGCGTCATAAACTTGCCGATCACCGAACCCGCCGTCAAAAACCTGATGGATGCCGGCGTCCTCACCTACGCCTACGGCAAGCCGACCCGGGAGAAGGATGACGAGAACCAGATCCGCGCCCTGATGATCGCCCTGCCCGCCCGACCGCTGCTCACCTACAAGGTGCTGGGGCTGTCGCGCGGCAAGATGAGCGACGAGCAGGTGGAGCAGATCATGAATGCCAGACCCAAGTTCGCCCAGAAGGGGTTCCAGCGCTAACCGCCGCCCCATCCGCCAGATGCAAAAGAGCCGGACACTGTCCGGCTCTCTCGTTTCTGCGCGACGTTCTGTACCATCCCTTGCGTCTTGTTGTGCCCTACCCCTTGAGGCTGGAGCAAAAGCTGACATCGTCCTGCACCGGATCATCGCTCATGTTGTGATAGAGCTCGAAGCAGGGACCATTGCCAAACTCCAGCCCGGCAGCAACGATGTCGCCGATATGTTCCTGCCAACGCGGGCCATACTGGCTGCGGTCGGTAATAAGATAACGGGACTGGGCGTAACGACCGGCGGGAATAAGCTGGATCTCGACCGCTCCCATCCCCACCGTCCCCGCAGGCACCGTCACCCCGATGTCAGTGCGACACTGGGCTGGCGGGGTCACCTCGGGGTTATCGTGATAGATGAAGATCCACTCCCCACCTTCCAGACCGCGGGCGCTGGCCCACTGATGCAGCTGGCTGCAGACGGGGTCATATCCCTCGCCATAGGGGCCGGTGACACGCATATAGGCCAGAGTGCGGGCATCCATCTCGATGGTTTTCATGGTATTGCTCCTTGCTGATGAGTGACCCTCAGCATAAGGATTCGGCTGCACAAGTGCGTGTCCATCCTTGCTCATCAAGTGTCCATTCTTGCTCTTGTCGCGGCGAAACTCTCCCGGCGTGCAACCATAGTAACGGCGAAATACCTTGGCAAACGCCTGGGAGCTGGCGAGCCCCGCCCCCAACGCAATGGCCGTGACACTGGCATCGGTATAGCAGAGCTGCCAAGCAGCCCGCTGGATGCGCAGACGACGACACATCTCCCCGGGCGTCTCCCCCGCCACAGCCGTAAACACCCGGTGAAAATGGTAGAAAGACAAGCAGGCACTGCTTGCCAGCGTTTCGATGGAGAGATCGGGGTTCTGCTCCAGCGCCCGGATCACCGGGCGCAATCTGGCATGATAGTCGACCATACCGTTAGCGACTGGCGCCCCCCGCGACTCTGGCCATATAGAGTGCATCCACATAGCGCCCCTGGCGGAAGGCATAGTCACGGGCCAACCCCTCCTCGGTAAAACCGAACTTGCGATAGAGCGCCTGTGCGGCCTCATTGTCGGTATAGACGGTCAGCTCAATCCGGTGCAGGTTGAGCCAGTTATCGGCCAGATCCAGCGCCGCGGCCATCAGGGCAGAGCCCACCCCTTTGCCAGCCCAGTCATCCCGTACCCCCATACCGATACAGGCCACATGCTTGCGTCTCGGATTGGACTCAACCAGCAGGCCGTCGACCTCGGCGACCAGCGCCACCACACCACTCTGTTCCAACCGCTGTTGCCACAGCCCCAAGGTCGGAAAAGGCAGTTGCAAAGTGCCCGCCAGGGCATTGGGCATGGCATAGAGATCCCGCAAGGCGGGGGCATCGGCGGGTTCGGCATGACGGATAGTAATCTGCATATGAGGCTCCTTCTCGAAGCCACCATCATGCAATATCCGGCGCGGTTGCACATCCCCTACCCGTACCCATTTGTCGTGCCTATCAAAGGGCGAGGAAAGGCCCATTGGCCGAATACGGCGCAGATCCGTAGGCTGGCCCCATATCAACAAGGAGAGAAGCCATGACTGACAAGACCCTGCACAGCGCCAACGGCGCCCCCGTCGTCGACAACAACAACAGCCTCACCGCCGGTCCGCGCGGCCCCATCCTGATGCAAGACATCTGGTTGATGGAGAAACTCGCCCACTTCGACCGCGAGCGCATTCCCGAGCGGGTGGTTCACGCTAAGGGCTCGGGCGCCTACGGCACCTTTACCGTGACCCACGACATCAGCCAGTTCAGCAAGGCCGATCTGTTCAGCGCCATCGGCAAGCAGACGCCTGTATTCCTGCGCTTCTCCACCGTGGCCGGTGAGAAGGGCGCCGCCGATGCCGAACGCGATGTACGCGGCTTCGCCCTCAAGTTCTATACCGAGCAGGGCAACTGGGATCTGGTAGGTAACAACACCCCGGTCTTTTTCATCCGCGATCCGCTGAAATTCCCTGACTTCATCCACACCCAGAAGCGGGATCCGCGTACCAACCTGCGCAGCGCCACCGCAGCCTGGGACTTCTGGTCACGCCATCCGGAATCCCTGCATCAGGTCACCATACTGTTCAGCGATCGCGGCATTCCCAAGAGCCTGAGAGAGATGAACGGCTACGGCAGCCACACCTTCAGCTTTATCAACTCGGCCGATGAGCGCTTCTGGGTCAAGTTCCACTTCAAGACCGAGCAGGGCCACAGCTTCTACACCGATGAAGAGGCCGCCACCGCCGTCGGGCAGGATCGGGAGACCAGTCAGGCGGATCTGTTCAATGCCATCGAGCGGGGCGACTTCCCGCGCTGGAAGGTCTATGTGCAGGTGATGCCGGAGGCCGAAGCCCAGACTTACAACATCCACCCGTTCGACCTGACCAAGGTGTGGCCGCACAGCGACTACCCGCTGATCCCGGTGGGCGTGCTGGAGCTCAACCAGAACCCGGACAACTACTTCGCCCATGTGGAGCAGGCCGCCTTTACCCCGGCCAACGTGGTGCCCGGTATCGGCTTCTCGCCGGATCGCATGTTGCAAGGGCGACTCTTCTCCTACGGCGACACCCAGCGCTATCGCCTCGGCGTCAACCACGGTCTGCTGCCGGTCAACGCCCCACGCTGCCCGTTCCATCACGGCGCCCATCGTGACGGTGCCATGCGGGCGGACAGCAATGGCGGCGCCAGCCCCAACTATCAGCCGAACCGTTTCGGTACCCAGCAACCGAGCGAACAGCACGAACCGGCGCTGAGTCTGGAAGGGGCCGCCCTGCACTACGACTTCCGTGACTACGACAGCGACTACTACAGCCAGCCGGGTAACCTGTTCCGCATCATGGACGAGGGGCAGCGTTCACGGCTCGCCGCCAACCTGGCCCGATCCCTTGTCAATGTGGAGGATGACGCCATCGTCGCGGCCCAGCTCAAACACTTCGAGCAGGCCGACCCCGAGTACGCCAAACGAGTCGAACTGGCACTGGCCGCCTTGCAGCGCTAAGCCGCAAGCAGGCAACATCTGCAAAAGCAAAACGGGGGCCTGATGGCCCCCGTTATCGTGCTATTGACGGTGAGAAATAGAAATCGGAGCCCGAGGCTCCGTTTTTCAATGCAGTATCAATCCCGGACGGAACGCGCTTCGCGCTCTTCCCGCTCCCTTGCCAACAAGCGTTTGTACCACCAGCTACTGCGACGACGTTGTGCATTGGAAGAGCGACGAGCCATTTCTTAGGTTCCAGCCAAGAGAAGAAAGGAGCTGCATTATGCGACAGGGATCACGTCCATGTCTTTAGCTGGATCAAGAAAAGCCTCACTGACCCACGGAAATCGTCTTCTGATCTTTTGCTCCCCGGGTGGCAGGCAACACCACCGCAGGAGAGCGCCAGGCCAACGGGCCATTGCTCTCGAGGTCGTTCTGCGGGCCGCACTCCAGCCAGATATCTCCCTGCAGAATGCGGGCCCCTTCGGAATATTTCTGATCCGCAAACCAGCAGACCCGCTCGGGCAATGAGCCCAGCGGCAACACCAGCTCGGGACTGGCAGACTCGCCCACCACAGTGGTTTTGGACGCGGCCAGAGCGGGGGCGAGCCAGAGGGAAGCCAGCAGGCAGAGCAGTACATTTTTCATGAGGGGGATCCTGTTTCGATGGGAGGCACTCTCGAAGAGTCGACCAGCCCCGGGGTTTACTTGACTGACAATCATACTGCCTGCTGGCATTGTGGAACCAATATGGTAGCCTGCCAGCGCCTGCGGGCAGTCTCTCGCTGCCACGCGCAAACTTCCGGTGAATTTGTCACGCCCGGACAAAATATAACCTTATTTATCAAATCGTTATTTGGATATTATCCCAATGCGTATCATGCCGTTGCTTCAGGCGGCCTGCCTGAGCCTGATGTTGTCCGCCTGCGTTGCCCCATTGCTGATGATGAGCCCCACCAGTCAGCTGATGTGGGCCCTGCTCAAGCCGCTGGTCGGCTTTGACCCGAACGAGGTCAATCTGTTCGAACAACCCCTGATCAAGGACCGGATGACCGCCATCCTTGGCCCCAACTACGACAGCACCATGCAGTTGCTCAAGACTGCCGACAAGTTACAGCAGGAGGGGCCGCTTTTCTATGTGGTCTCCGAATATGCGCCCGTGCCGGATATCGCCAAGCAGGCGGGGATGGTGTGGAACTCGCAAACCAACCAGATGTCTGTATTGCTGCAAAAAGGGGATGGCACCACCCTGACCTTCGGCGAAAATCTGGCGGGCACGGCACCGACCTGGCCAACCGCCATGCAGGGCTGGCAGACCCCCACCAGCCAGCTCACCCCGGCGGCCAATGCCCTGACCGGGGCGGCGACCAGTCAGAGTAGCGCCTCCCCCTTCTCCCTTGGCAGCGCGCTGGGCACAGTGACCCGCGGCGTCACCGGCTCGCTGACCAACAGCGCCAGCCAGGCTATCAGCGGCGCAGCCGCAAACGCCACAGGGCAGGCTACCCAAGCGGTGAGCCAGAGCGCGACCGATCTGACTGGTAGTGCAACCACCGCTGTCACTGCGCCAGCCAAGCAAGCGGTGAGCAGCACCACCGCCACCGTGACACAAGAGGCCACCAAAGCCGTTGTCACACCTGCCAAACAGGCTGTCAGCAGCGCCGCTGCGACCGCGACCCAAGAAGCGACCAAGGCTGTGGCCGCTCCTGCCAAGCAAGCCGTCAGCAGCGCCGCTGCGACCGTAACCCAAGAAGCCACCAAGGCCGTTGCCACTCCTGTCAAACAGACTGTCAGCAGCGCCGCGGCGACCATGACCCAAGAAGCCACCAAGGCCGTTGCCGTTCCTGCCAAACAGGCCGTCAGCAGTGCCACAGCTACCGTGACACAAGAAGCTACCAAAGCAGTTGCCGCTCCTGCCAAGCAGGCCGTCAGCAGTGCCGCGGCGGCCGTGACACAGGAAGCCACCAAAGCCGTTGTCGCTCCGGCCAAACAGGCAGTCAGCAGTGCCGCCGCGACCGTGACGCAAGAAGCAACCAAGGCTGTTGCCGAACCAGCCCGGCAGGCCGTCAGTGCCGCCTCTCATACGGCCGGAGAGAGCATTGCCGATGCCGCCAGAGCGGCGGAGGCCAAGGCTCGCGCCAAGGCAGAGGCGGAGATGGAAGCCCTGCTGAAATAAACCGACAGGCCACCGCAAGGTGGCCTGTTTTTTATCCCGCTACCGGATCATGACGTTATGGAAAAGGCCACATAGACTGTTAGGTAACTACCCGCACAAGGAGTGCATCATGCGTCGTCTACTCCCTGCTCTCGCTTCTCTCGCCCTGTTTATCGCGCTCCCGGCTCCGGCACTTATCTACTATTCGGAACAGAACATGCCGCTCAATGGCCAGGATAAAAATGGTCAGCCTGTGGGGTTGGCGGTCGAGTTGCTGCGCCTGATGTGGCGTGAAATGGGAGAGCCGGAGCAACCCATCCACTTTCTGCCCTGGGCCCGCGGCTGGTATCTGCTGACCCAGCAGCAAGAGGCCGTGCTCTTTACCACGGCACATACCAAGGAGCGGGATCCCCACTTCCTCTGGGTCTGCCCCATCAGCCACTCCAGGGTCGCGCTGGTTGGCCGCAAGCAGGATGCCCCCAAAATAGCCAGCAAAGCGGATCTCGCCAAGCTGCAGATCGGTGTGATGCAGGCGGATGTCGGGGAGCAGTTGCTGCTCAACCGCGGGATCAGCCCGGGCAATATGATGTCGGTGGAGCGTATGGAGCAGGTGGTGCGCCAGCTCATCATGGCACGCACCGATCTGGTGGCGGGCAACGAGGTGATGTTGCGCCATCAGGCCAAGGAGCTGGGTTTCCCCAGCGAGGATTTTGCCACCGTCGCGATTCTTGAAGAGCAGGACAACTGCTTCGCCTTCAACCTGAGGGCAGACAAACAACAGGTTGCCCGCCTGCAACAGGCGCTGGACAAGGTCAGACAGGGGGATGAATACAAGCAGCTGGTGAAGCGCTACCAGTTGCTCAGTATCCTGCCCGAAACCAATCCCCCCATCCCGCGCCTCGAGTAAACCCGGCCCGCCCTATGGCGGGCTCTCTCTATCTCCCGCCGATGACGCCTGTGATGCCTCCACCGGCGCCGTAATGAGGTGGTTCAAAAAAAGAGTGAACAGCTCGGCCCGCGAGCCGAGTCGCAGCTTGTCATAGAGATGCTTGCGGTGATTCTTCACCGTGCCGCTGCCAATCCCGAGCGCTGCGGCAATCGCCTCCGTATCCAATCCCTGCAGCAGCAACTCCGCCACCTGCCGCTCGCGCCGGGTGAGCCGATCCCCCCCCACACTCGACATAGCCTGCTCCACCGCACTCCGGAGGCTGGCGCTGTCTGGCAGCGCAGTGCTCTGGGCCAACAGCGGCTGGCTCTGCCGCCACTGCTGGCGACAGAGCGAATGTACCAGCGGGAACAGCTGCTCCAGCCTCGCCAGCTCGTCACGGCTGAGGGTACTGCGCTTGTCGAGTCGCCCCAGAAACAGCATCAGCGTCAGCCCGTCCCGCACCGGCAGGATCAGCCCCACCTCCTCCTGCCAGCCGGTAGCCTGATAGAAGTGGTGGCGATATTCGGGATCGAGCCGCCCTTGGGAGACCTGCGCCAGGGTCCAGACGCCGGCAGGCAAGCCCTGCTCCAGCGCCTGCATAAAGGGATCCTGACTGAAGTGGCTGGTGAGGTAGCGGTCAAACAGCAGGGCCCGCTGATGATTGAGGTTGTCGTAGAGGTAGACGGGCCGCTGCCCCACCCCGAGCAGCAGGGCGCAATCAAACGCCACCTGTTGCTGGATCAGCCGCACCAGCGCCGCCGCAAAGGCGCTGCTGTGCAGGGCATCGACCACCTCGGTCATGCTGCGGGTCAAGGCATCTGTGGTTAATGGCTGGGTCATGGTGGCACGTTTCCGGTGACGGGGAGCGATTCCCCGCTATGGCTGAATGCTAGCACGAGAGTGGCAAAACTGTCCCTCAGGGGACATATCCGCCACCAGCCAGAACAGCGAGGATGACGACTTTTCCCCCTGCTGTTGGAGAACCCATGATCAACCCCCACCTGCTCGATGAACTGAGTCAGCGCGGCCTTGTGGCCCAGAATTCCGACCCGGCGGCCCTGGCCGATCATCTCTCCACCCCGCGCACCGTCTATTGCGGGTTCGATCCCACCGCCGGCAGCCTGCATATCGGTCATCTGGTGCCGCTCTTGATGCTGCGCCGCTTCCAGCTGGCTGGGCACACCCCGGTGGCACTGGTGGGCGGGGCAACCGGCCTTATCGGCGATCCCAGCTTCAAGGCGACCGAGCGCAGCCTCAACAGTGCCGATACCGTGCAGGGTTGGGTCGCCAGCCTGTCGGCCCAAATCAGGGCGCTGCTGCCCGCCGATGAGGGCCTGTCGGCCCCGCAACTGGTCAACAATGGCGACTGGATGGGGCAGATGTCCGCCCTCGACTTTCTGCGGGATATCGGCAAGCACTTCTCGGTCAACGCCATGCTGGCGCGGGAGTCGGTGCGCCAGCGGCTGGCCCGTCCGGATCAGGGCATCTCGTTCACCGAGTTCTCCTACGCTCTACTGCAATCCTACGATTTTGCAGTGCTGCACCAGAGGCTCGGCTGCACCCTGCAGATTGGCGGCAACGACCAGTGGGGCAATATCACCAGCGGCATGGATCTGACCCGTCGCCTCCATCAGGCGCAGGTACACGGCATGACCCTGCCCCTCATCACCAAGGCAGACGGCACCAAGTTCGGCAAGACCGAAGGGGGCGCGGTCTGGCTCGATCCGGCGCTCACCTCCCCTTACGCCTTCTACCAGTTCTGGCTCGGCACCGCGGATGAGGATGTCTACCGCTTCCTGCGCTACTACAGCTTTATGTCGCTGAGCGAGATTGATGCACTGGAGGCGGAAGACGCGAAGCGGCAGGGGCGCAAGCAGGCCCAGCAGGTGTTGGCGAACGAGCTGACCGAGCTGGTACACGGCAAGGCTGCGCTGGCGGCGGTGCAGCGCATCAGCGAGCTGCTGTTTAGCGGCGATGTGGCCCGCCTCGGCGAGAGCGATCTGGCCCAGCTGGCGCAGGATGGCATGCCGAGCAGCACCGTCAGCGGCGAGACGGATCTGGTCAGCCTGCTGGTCAGCTGCGGTCTGGCGAACTCCAAACGCATCGCCCGCGAGCTGCTGGCGGCGGGGGCCATCAGCCTCAATGGTGTGATCAAGCAGGATGAACAGCTGAGTGCCGATGATCGGCTGTTTGGCCGCTACCTGCTGCTGCGCCGGGGCAAGAAGCAGTATCACCTGGTGGAGTGGCAATAAGCCGCAGGGCGGGGAGTTCAGCCTCCCCGCCCGCACCCTGAATCCCTTTTGAATCCCGAGTTGCGATCCCCCTCACAGCCTCTCCCGTCAGCAGCCACCATACTGGCACCGGCGAACATGGAGTACGCCACACAATCTGTTCCTCACGAATCAACAAGGATGCTGATGATGAAGAGATGGCTTCTGGTGCTGCTCTGCACCCTGCCCATGCTGGCACACGCCAGCGGATACACCCAGACCCGCTACCCCATAGTGCTGGTGCACGGCCTGTTCGGTTTCGACAAGCTACTCGGGGTCGATTACTTCTACGGCATTCCCCAGGCCCTGAGCCGGGATGGTGCCAAAGTCTACGTGGCTCAGGTGTCGGCCACCGCCAGTTCGGAACAACGGGGGGAGCAACTGCTCGCCCAGGTTGAGCTGCTACTGGCGGCCACCGGCGCCGAGAAGGTCAACCTGATCGGCCACTCTCACGGCGGCCCCACCATTCGCTATGTCGCCTCGGTCGCCCCCGAGCTGGTCGCCTCCGCCACCAGCGTCGGCGGGGTCAACTACGGCTCAGAGATTGCCGATCTGGTGCGGGCCAATGCCGCCCCCGGCAGCGCCGCCGAGAAGCTGGCTGCCGCCGCGGCCCACGCCCTCTCCGGCATGATTTCACTGCTCTCGGGCGGGAGCCAGCTGCCGCAAGATCCGGTCGCCGCCCTCGATGCCCTCACCAGCAAGGGGGCCAGCCAGTTCAACCAGCGCTACCCGGAGGGGCTGCCCAGCCGCTATTGCGGCGAGGGGCCGATGCAGGCGACCAACGGCGTCTACTACTTCTCCTGGAGCGGACGAGGCAATCTGACCAATCTGCTGGATCCGGTGGATCCTGCGCTGGCGCTGACCGGCGCCTTCTTCAAGGAGCCCAATGACGGGCTGGTCGGGGTCTGCAGCAGCCACCTCGGCAAGGTGATCGGCACCGACTACCGGATGAACCATCTGGACGAAGTGAACCAGTCCTTCGGTATCCACCATCTGTTCGAGACCGATCCGGTCACCCTCTATCGCCAGCATGCCAACCGTCTCAAGGAGCTGGGACTATGAAGATAGCCACCCTGCTCGTCGTGCCCTGCGCCATCACCCTGCTACTTGGCGGGGTGTTGCTCTGGCCCACTGCACCGACGGCAGACTCATCACAGGCTCAAGCCAGCCAGCATGCACAGAGCCACCCGCACGATCCCGAGCAGGAGGCCGCCGATGTCCTGCAGGCGCGCTATCGCACCTTTGTCTCCGCCCAGAGCAGCCTGACGGTGCCCACCGAGATCTCCCTCGCCAGCTTGCAGATCCTGTTTGACGAGCGGGAGCAGCTGCGCCAGCAGAGCTTTACCCCGGCGGAGCAGGCCCAGCTGTTTACCGAGGATCGACTGATGGAGCAGCTGACCCTGCGCCGCAGGGCGCTGGCGGAAGCAAGAGACAGCGACAAGTCGCAGCTGGCCAGCGAGCTGGATCTCTGGCTGGCGGAGCAACCGGGCTGGTTTCGCGAGGCGGAGGCCAACAGCCGCCTGCTTGGGGAGTTGCAAGAGCTGGCGCAGATGGACCCGGCCAAACGGGAGGCTCTGCTGCTGGAGACGGGGGGGCCGGAAGCAGTGGATCGGATGCGCCAGCTGGAGCAGAACCGGCAAGGGTTCGAGGAGCAGCTCAGCGGCTTTCTGGCCGAGCTCAGACAACTGCCGAACGAGGCCCGGGCCGAACAGCAGCAGGAGCTGCTGGCCCGCTGGTTCGAGCCCGGACAGTGGCGCCGGGTCGAGGCGCTCACCCGGCTCAAGCTGGGGGAGCCACAAGCCGAATGAGAAGGGGGCCCGCGATGGGCCCCCTTGCTATTGCGCTTATTGCGGCTTGTTGGCCCCCGGCAGCGGCTGCCAGGTGAGGCGGGTTACCTGAGTGCCCTGCACCTCGCACTTGAGGCTCAGCTCCTGCCACCCCTTATCCTGACGCAGGGAGACCTCCCCCTCGATCCCCTGCTCGCCAATCTTCAGCTTATCCTGCTCGAAGATCACCTTGTCGCCGTGGGCGAGATCCATCAGTTTGCCGTTGCAGAGCCAGTGAGCGAGATCCGCCCCCTTCAGCTTGACGCCCCCCTTGGCCGCCTTCTGTTCGGCCGCGCTCACCACAAACAGCTTGCTCAGCTCGGCGGCCCGCTTGGTGAGCCACTCCTGACGCTGCAGCATGCTCATCTTGCTGACGAACTCGGCGGGCTGCCCCTTCTCGTCCAGCCATTGGGTCAGCTTGCCGCTGTCATCAAAGGCAAACTGGGCGGCGGGCTCTTTGACCCCGAACAGCTTGCCGCCCTTGAAGTAGTAGCGGCTCTCCCCTTCCAGCTTGCCCAGCTCGTTCATGATGGGCACGGCGATGATGACGGGGGTACCATCGATCCAGGCCTTGATATCGACGCCGTCATGGCTGAATTGACGGGTATCGAGGGCGCTCTCGGCCCCCTTCTCCATCAGGGTAAACTGCTCGGCGAGAGAAGCGGCCAGAGAAGGGAGGGCGCAGAATCCCAGGGTCAGCGCGATCGCTGTGTTGCGCATTGAGTTGTACATAACACTCCTGTGATGGGCCATCCGGCCCGTGGTTAACTCTCTGTCAGCCAGGCCCGCAGCCCTTCCCGGTGAGCATCGCTCAGGGGCAGGGATTGGCGGGCCCGGTAGTCGAAATGGATCAGGGTCGTTTCGGCGGTGACGGCCAGTTCGCCGCCCTGCCAAGCCTCCTGCCAGACCGTAAAGGAACTGGTGCCGATGCGGCGCACGCCGGTCTTGATGGTGACCGGCTGGCCGTAGAACAGCTCCCGTTTGAACTGCACTGTGTAGCCCGCGATGATCAGATGCCAGTTATGCACATCCAGATCGGGGGAGAAGATCCGGAACAGGGGATCCCGCGCCGATTCAAACCAGA
This sequence comes from Aeromonas sp. s7(2024), assembly GCF_040907825.1. Taxonomy (NCBI): domain Bacteria; kingdom Pseudomonadati; phylum Pseudomonadota; class Gammaproteobacteria; order Aeromonadales; family Aeromonadaceae; genus Aeromonas; species Aeromonas sp. s7(2024). The sequence goes on along the minus strand of NZ_JBFOCM010000037.1, from coordinate 44,333 downwards.
CCGCCGGCACCGTATTGTTGATATGGCCGAGGGCATCCGTCTCCTGAAAGCGGGGTTGGATCTGCATTTCCAGCATGGGTTGACTCCTTGTCTCTTTGTTTCTGTCCTTGTCCGTTCATGGGACATCAGTGGCCAATGGGTGGCCGCCGGGCATCACCAGCGGATCAGCATGTTACATGATACTGCTGGCCCAAGCACAGGGATGCCAGCGGCCCTGCGCGACCGGCCAGCGGGTGTCGCAGCGCGGTGGATTGTAGGGCTGCACAGAAAAGCGGGCAGTAAAAAGCCCCACACACCTAGGGTGTGCGGGGCTGATGCAGATAACCAAACGGCTCGGGGACTAGCCCAACAGATCGAAGCGATCCGCATTCATCACCTTGTTCCAAGCGGTGATGAAGTCACAGACAAACTTCTCCTTGTTGTCATCCTGGGCATAGACCTCGGCATAGGCGCGCAGCACCGAGTTGGAGCCGAACACCAGATCCACCCGGGTGGCCGTCCACTTCAGCGCGCCGCTGCGGCGATCGCGGATCTCGTAGAGATTGCTCGCTTTCGGCAGCCACTGGTAGCCCATGTCGGTCAGGTTGACGAAGAAGTCGTTGCTGAGTACCCCGACCCGATCGGTAAAGACCCCGTGCCCGGTACCGCCATGGTTGGTGCCGAGCACCCGCATCCCGCCGACCAGCGCCGTCATCTCGCAGGCGGTGAGCCCCATCAGCTGGGCGCGATCCAGCAGCAGCTCCTCCGCCGTCACCACATAGTCCTGCTTGAGCCAATTGCGGAAGCCATCGGCCAACGGTTCCAACACCTCGAACGAGGCCACATCGGTCTGGGCCTGAGTGGCGTCCCCCCGGCCCGGCGCAAACGGCACGCTCACCGTCACTCCGGCGGCCTGGGCAGCCTGCTCGATGGCGAGGTTGCCCCCCAGCACGATGAGATCCGCGACGCTGACGCCACTCTCGGCCGCCAGCTTGTCATAGACCGCCAGCACCTTCGCCAACTTCGCCGGTTCGTTGCCCGGCCAATCCTTCTGCGGCGCCAGCCGGATGCGGGCACCGTTGGCACCGCCCCGCTTGTCGGAGCCACGGAAGGTACGGGCACTATCCCAGGCGGTACTCACACGCTCGCTGATGGAGAGACCGCTGGCGGCAATCCTGGCCTTGACCGCCGCCACGTCATAATCGGCACGTCCGGCTGGCACCGGATCCTGCCAGATCAGATCTTCTGTCGGCACATAGGGGCCAACATAGCGGCTCTTCGGCCCCATATCCCTGTGGGTCAGCTTGAACCAGGCGCGGGCGAAGGCGTCGGAGAAGGCCGCCGGATCATCACGGAAACGCTCGGCAATCTTGCGATACTCGGGGTCGAATTTGAGCGCCATGTCGGCATCCGTCATCATGGGTTTGCAGCGGATCGAGGGGTCCTCCACATCTACCGGCATTTCCTCTTCGGCGATATTGATCGGTTCCCACTGATGGGCCCCCGCCGGTGATTTTTGCAACCACCAGTCGTACTTGAACAGCAGATCGAAGTAGCCGTTGTCCCATTGGGTCGGGTGGGTGGTCCAGGCCCCCTCGATGCCGCTGGTCACAGTGTTGCGGCCGATGCCGCGGCTGTGGTGATTGATCCAGCCCAGCCCCTGCTCCTCGAGGCTGGCCCCTTCCGGCTCGGGGCCGAGCTGTTTAGCATCGCCGTTGCCGTGAGCCTTGCCGACGGTGTGGCCACCGGCAGTCAACGCCACCGTCTCTTCATCATCCATCGCCATGCGGGCGAAGGTGACTCGCATATCTTGCGCGGTTTTCAGCGGATCTGGCTTGCCATCCACCCCTTCCGGGTTGACGTAGATAAGCCCCATCATCACCGCCGCCAGCGGGTTTTCCAGATCCCGCTCGCCGGAGTAACGACCGCCCGGCTTGCCGCTGGGCGCCAGCCACTCCTTCTCCGATCCCCAGTAGATATCCTTCTCCGGGTGCCAGATATCCTCGCGGCCAAAGGCGAAGCCGAAGGTCTTGAGCCCCATGGACTCATAAGCCACGGTGCCCGCCAGAATGATCAAATCGGCCCAACTGATCTTGTTGCCGTACTTCTTCTTGATGGGCCACAACAGGCGACGGGCCTTGTCGAGGTTGGCGTTGTCCGGCCAGGAGTTGAGGGGGGCAAAACGCTGGTTGCCGCTGCCGCCACCGCCGCGGCCATCGGCGATGCGGTAAGTCCCGGCCGAGTGCCAGGCCATGCGGATCATCAGGCCGCCGTAGTGGCCCCAGTCGGCGGGCCACCACTCCTGACTGTCGGTCATCAGGGCGGTCACATCCTGCTTGAGGGCCGCCATATCGAGCCCCTTCAAGGCTTCCCGATAGTTGAAACCGGCCCCCAGCGGATTGGTCTTGGTATCGTGTTGGTGAAGAATGTCGAGGTTGAGGCTCTTCGGCCACCACTCCATTCTGGACGTCTCGACGGAGGTGGTTCCCCCGTGCATGACCGGGCATTTTCCTGCGGAACTGTCTGAATTATTGCTCATCGTTTTCCTCATTTGCTCTGCTGTCCATAACCTGAAACAGCATGGCACAGAGGCGTGACACAAACTGTGCAGCAGCGGCCGATTTACGGATCTTTCGCGTAAGCGGCCACGGAACGCCCGTCAGCCGCGACAGAAATTGGACGAACTATGGCGCCTCTGCGAGCTGATGGGGCGGCTCGGGCCGCAGCCAGGCGCTGCGAAAATCGAACCAGCCGAGCGCTGTCATCCGCACCCCGTGCACGCCGACCCGGCTCTCCAGCTCCAGCCAGTGGTGAAACAGCGGCACAAACCAGCTCTGCTGCTGCACAGTTGCCAGCAGGGCGCGGGGGCCGGGCTCCTCACCGCTGGCCCGCCACTGCATCAACCCCTGCCACAACTCATGCTGACTGCCCCACACCTTGCGCAGCAACGGGGTGCCCTGCAACCAGGCGTAGGGGGCAAAGGGGCCGGCATGCTCGAGGTTGAGGGTACCGAGCCAGAGATCCACGTCTTCATCCTCGCCACTCACCCAGCGACCGTAATCCAGGGTGCGCACCTCGAGCCGGATCCCCTGTTCGGCCAGCAGGCTGCTCATGGCGTTGGCGCACTCGTTGAACTCCAGATGCTGGTTGAAGCAGGCAAGCACCAAGGTCGTCGGCAACTGCGCCGGTCTGGGCAAGGGCGCGGGCAGCGCTTCGCGCCAGTGGGGCAGCAGGCCGAGTGCACTGGTCCAGCCCCGTTGCAACTCGGGGGCGACCCGCCCCATCAGAGCCACCGGACTGAGCAACTGGCCGAGCCACTGGCGCAGGACGGGATCCTGCAAGGATCCGGAACGATCGTCCTGCAGCAGGAAGTAGCAGCCCGACTCCAGCTCCGACTCGCCGCGCATGGTGCCGAGCTCGGGGCTGTCGCGCCCAAGCTGCAGGTGGGTCTCCAGCCGCTCCGCCAGCTCCGGCAGCATCCAGATATCGATCTCGTCGAGCAGGGCGCGCAGGCCGAAGTAGTCGTCAAACGCCGCAAGGCAAAGATGCAGGGGATCGTTGGCGGCCACCCGGTAAGGACCGGTGCCCACCGGTTGCAGGGCAAAGCCCGCCTCCCCCTTGAGCTCCCGCGGCAAAATGGTCGCCACCGGCTCCGCCAGCAGGTGGGGCAGCCAGGGATCCGGACTGTCGAGATAGAGATCCAGCGTGCGCGGCCAAGGGCTCTCCAGCCGAGTCAGATGGGAAAACAGCGGCCGATCCCGCAGGGCCAGCAGGCTCTCCATCACATCCTCCACCACCAGCTCGCGACCGTGGTGAAAACGAACCGCCGGACGCAGGTAAAAGCGCCAGTGACAGGGGCCCAGACACTCCCAGTGGTGGGCGAGATCCCCTTCGATTTCCCCATTTTCCTCATTTCGCCGGGTGAGGCCGTTGAAGATCTGGCGGCTCAGGTGAATTTCGGAGCGGCGCATCGGGCCGGTGGGCAGCAACTGCGGCAGCGGCCGGTAGTAGGGCACCCGCAGGATCTGGCGCCCCTCGCGGGTGGCCTGACCGAGCTGTTCGATCAGCAACGGAGTGAGCAGATCGAGGCGATCTTCGGCCAGCCGCACCGCCTGCGCCAACTGGCCCTGACTGAGCAGATCCCTCAAGCGGCGCCGGGTCAGGCTCTCCTGACTGTCGAGCAGAGTGAGCCGGGAGCGCCGCCCCCGCCCCGCTTCCGCCGACCAGCTGAGCCAGCCCTGATCCTGCATCCGCCGCAGCAGCAGGCGGGCGTTGCGCGGGGTGCAGCAGAGCAGATCCGCCACCTCGGCGAGGCTGATCTCCCGCTCGTCGCTGCCAAGCAGCTGGGCGAGTCGTTGAAATTGCTGGTAGAGGCGACCGGTCGGCATAAAAGAGGAAATCCTGTTGCTATAAGTCATCAGTTTTTACTTCCGCATTTTAGCTCAATACTGCTGATGAACGTGAGAACCACAGTAGAGGAGCACCATCATGAGCCACGCCAACCCCCTCAAACCGAACCGGATACAGCAGACCTTGCGCCGTTACTTCAAGCGGATCCTGCCGCGCCCGCTGGCGCTCATCGAGGATCCCATGCAGCAGCTCAACCGCCTGATGCAGTGGGATATGAACCAGATCGATGACAAGGAGTATCGCCGTCGCCTCTGAGCACGGCAGGCCTGCCCGCCACTCGGGACACGCATCCCCTGCGGGCGACATTGCTTTGCCGGATCTTGCTGTTTACATCGGCCACGGGCCTGATAGATTGGACGTCTATCCATCTATAACTGCCATAAGCAACATCCAACAAGGAGTGTGTGATGAAAGATGCGACCCTGGCCCTGCACCACGGCTTTTCCAACGACCCCACCACCAAGGCGGTCGCCGTGCCCATCTACCAGACGGTGGCCTACGAGTTCGAGAGCGCCCAGCACGGGGCGGATCTGTTCAATCTGGCGGTGCCGGGCAACATCTACACCCGCATCATGAACCCCACCAACGATGTGCTGGAGCAGCGGATGGCCGCGCTGGAAGGGGGGATCGCCGCGCTGGTGGTCTCGGCAGGTTCCGCCGCCATCACCTACGCCATTCAGGCGCTGACCGCCGCCGGTGACAACATTGTCTCCACGCCCCAGCTCTATGGTGGCACCTACACCCTGTTCGCCCACATGCTGCCGAGTTTCGGGGTCGAGGTGCGCTTTGCCAAGGATGACAGCGCCGAAGCCATCGCCGCCCTGATCGACGACAAGACCAAGGCGGTCTACTGCGAGAGCATCGGCAACCCGGCGGGCAACATCGTCGATCTGGCCGCGCTGGCCAAGGCAGCCCACGCCCGCGGCGTGCCGCTTATCGTCGACAACACGGTCGCCACCCCGGTGCTGTGCAAGCCCATCGAGCACGGTGCCGACATCGTCGTACACAGCCTGACCAAATATGTCGGCGGCCACGGCAACTCGCTGGGTGGCGTCATCGTCGACTCGGGCAAGTTCCCCTGGGCGGATCACGCCGAGCGCTTCCCACAACTCACCAAACCCGAGCCCTCATACCACGGGGTGGTCTATACCGAGGCCTTTGGCCCCGCTGCCTTTATCGGTCGGGTACGCACCGTGCCACTGCGCAATACCGGCGCGGCGCTGGCGCCGATGAACGCCTTCCTGCTGCTGCAAGGGCTGGAGACTCTGAGCCTGCGCATGGAGCGCCACGTCGACAACGCCCTGCGGGTCGCCCACCACCTCAAGCATCACCCCAAGGTGGCCTGGGTCAGCTACGCCGGTCTGCCGGGTCACCCGCACTATCTACTGGCGGAGAAGTACATGGCCGGTCGCCCCTCGGCCATCCTCTCGTTCGGTCTGAAGGATGGCTACGAGGCGGGCGTGCGCTTCTACGATGCGCTGAAGATCTTCAAGCGGCTGGTCAATATCGGCGACGCCAAGTCGCTGGCCTGCCACCCGGCCTCCACCACCCATCGCCAGTTGAGCGAGGAGGAGCAGGCCAAGGCCGGGGTGAAACCGGAGATGATCCGGCTGTCGGTCGGGATCGAGGCGATCGAGGACATTCTGGCGGATCTGGATCAGGCGCTGGAGGCCTGAGTCAGTCAACGAGGGAGCGGGCATCAGCCCGCTCTTTTTTAGCCATCGGTGAACCGCCCCCCTCGCCTGCTCGTATACACCATCCTGCCACCGAATCGAGGTCGTTATGATAGTCCTGCACCACCTGAACAAATCCCGCTCCCAACGCATCATCTGGCTGCTCGAAGAGCTGGGCCAGCCCTATGAGATCAAGGCGTATCAGCGCGATGCCACCACCTTTCTGGCACCGCCCGAGCTAAAAGCCATCCACCCCCTCGGCAAGTCGCCGGTCATCGAGTTCGACGGCCGGGTGCTGGCGGAATCAGGCGCCATCACCGAGTACCTGATCGCCCGCTACGCCGCCGAGCGGCTGGCACCGGCACCAGATAGCCCGGAGTATCCCGAATATCTGCAGTGGCTCCACTTTGCCGAGAGCTCCGGCATCCTGCCGCTGCTGCTCGACATGTTCGTGCGCAAGGATGGCAGCCCGATGCGCTTCCTGCCGGACTACGCCAAGGCGGAGTGTGCCAAGGTGCTGGGCTACCTCAATGAGGTACTGGCGAATCGCCACTATCTGGTGGGGGATCGCCTCTCCGGCGCCGACATCATGAACTCCTTCCTGGTGGATCTGCTGGCTCAAAGCGGCCAGCTGGCCCACTTCCCGCACCTGCAAGCCTACTGGCAGCGCCTCAATACCCATCCGGCCCGTCAGAAGGCCATGGAGCTGGAGCGCGAGCTGGATCAGCGCCCCTGATTCGAATCGCCATCATGCAAAACGCCCCGACTGTCGGGGCGTTTTTGTTATGCAGCGGGCTGCGGTTTACTTGGTCGCGGGCACCTTGTCCCGGCGCGACTTCCACCACCAGCGCAGCCGGATTTGAGAGATGAGCATCCCCGCCAGCATCAGGGCGCAACCGGCAATGGCACGCTCATCCAGCGTCTCACCCAGCAGCAACACGCCACCCACGGCGGCGAAGACAGTCTCCAGACTGAGGATGATGGCGGCATGGGCAGGATGAGCGCCCCGCTGCCCCACCACCTGCAGGGTATAACCCACCCCGACCGACACCAGCCCGGCATAGAGCAGCGCCTGCCAACCGGCCACTGCGCCGCTTAACGTCGGGGTTTCGATAACAAAGGCGGTGGCAAGGCTGAGCAGGCCGCAGACCACGAACTGCACTCCGGCGAGCTTGATGGGAGCAACCCGGTTGGAGTAGTGATCCACCAGCAGCAGGTGAACGGCCCAGAACAGGGCGCCGACCACCTGCAGCAGATCGCCAAAGCCGATGGTGAACTCGTCGGTAACGCTCAACACATAGAGACCGGCCAGCGCGATGATGGCGCCGATCCAGGTATTGAGCCCGCTCTTGTGGCGCAGCAGCAGCCCCAGTACCGGCACCAGAATGATGTAGAGCCCGGTGATGAAACCGGCCTTGGCGGCGGTGGTATAGAGCAGCCCCACCTGCTGCAGGGAGGCGGCGCAGAACAGCACCAGCCCGGCCAGCACACCACCGATCAGCAGTTGGCGATGGTCGCCCGCGACGGCAACAGGTTGTCGGGATTTGAGCCACCAGAGCAGCGGCAGCAGGGAGAGGGCGCCGAGCAGAAAGCGCAGGCCATTGAAGGTATAGGGCCCCATGTGATCCATCCCGAGGCGCTGGGCGACAAAGCCCATACCCCAGATGGTGGCAGCCATCAGCAACATCAGATTGGAGCGCATGGCGATTCTTCCTTAAATCGGCGCGTGACGGGTTATCCGATCCAAGATACCCGCCTCCCTATCCTCTTGTCTTCACTCTTTGTCTTCGCTCTCGCTCCCCATGCTCTGCATCGCACGGCTTTTGAGCACAGCGAGTGTTACAGCAGCGAGGGCTTGGTGAACACGGCCAACAGGGCAATCAGTAGCAGATTGCCCCGCAGGATCCACACCACCCGGAAGTGCTGCTGAATGGAGATCATCGGCGCCTTGCCCAGACGCAGGGCACGACGCCAACGATAGAAGAGGCGGCTGGGATAAACGAGGGAGCCGACAATCAGCAGAAACAGCCCCATCTTGAGGCTGTGGGCAGGATGGGCAAAGATCTCTGCCACCGAGCTGGCATGTTCGAGGGCCAGCAGACACCCGGTCGCAAAGATGGAGAAGAGCGCCAGCGCAGCCACCCCATCTGCCAGCAGCAGGCGGCGCACTCGCAGCATGTTCAGGCCGCGCCGAAAGATCAGATACTCGACACAGAGGGCAAGGATTAGCACCGCTATGCTGCCATAATGAATCATTGAGAGCAGAGTGTGGTTCAGCATCGGAAACATCTCATTTTCTGCCTTTAGACGAGCCGCACAGCATCATATATGCTGGTGTCACCCGAGACGAAAAGGATCTGTTCATGTCCCCCGCCAAGCCCAAGAACACTTGGTCTTTGATCACCCGCATGCGGCTGGGCCTCCTCTTGCTCTTTATCCCTGTGTTGCTGCTCGGCAGCATCTACTACCTGCATATGGAGCGCACCCTGCGCCACGAGCAGCAACAATATCTGATTGCTCGCAACACCCAGTATTTCCATACCCTGATCGAACCCTATCTGGCGACCCTCAAACGCCAGTTTACGCTCATTTATCAGCAGGTAAATTATCAGGATTTCAGCGGCCCGGAGATCCTTAACGGCGAGCGCTACCTGCAACAGTGGCAGGCCTATCACAAGGTGATGGAACTCGATTACGTCTACGTGGGCACCGAGCATCGCAAGATGCTGATCCACCCATCCTGGCAGGCCGACGAGAAGTTCGATCCCAGAACCCGCCCCTGGTATCTGCTGGCATCCAGCCATCCCGGACAGATTGTCTGGACCGATCCTTATTACGACTACACCTTGGGCACTCTCACCATGGCGCTGGCCCGGGTAATTGAAGATCCTGACGGCAAGCGGGTTGGCGTACTCTCGCTGGATACCCAACTCACCCCCCTCGCCAGCTGGCTAAACAGTCGGCATGATCAGAGTCATCATCTGGGCAATGGCTATCAGATCCTGCTCAACCATGATGGACTGGTGCTGGCCCATCCGGATCGCGAACGGGTATTCAAACCCCTCGCTCACCCCGACTGGCTGGCCCGGATGCAACAGGCGCAGGGCTTTTTCCTCGATGATGCCAGCGGCCTGATGGTCTCCTACTACCGCATCCCCGAGCAGCGCTGGATCCTGCTCAGCGTCGAGCCAACTGCCAGCATGCAGCAGGTGATCGACAGCGTCTCCATCAACGTGCAGCTAATGATTGCCGTCGCCTGCATCCTCTATCTGCTGCTGGCACTGCTCTGGTCCCGCTACTTTCGCCGTATGCTGGGGGAGATCACCCTGCTGATCCGCGCCAGCCGCTCCGGCGGTATCGCCTACAACGGCCGCCGTATGCTGGAGCTGGCCAAGGTCTATGAAGAGATGGATGCCGCCAGTCAGGACTTTGCCCAGATCCGCCTGCAAGCCCATCAGGACAAGCTCACCGGGCTCTACAATCGTCGCTTCTTCGACGAGTGCCTGCAGAAGCAGCTCAACAGTGGCGCTCCCTTCGGGGTGGTGATGTTCGATCTCGACAACTTCAAACGGGTCAACGATACCCATGGCCATCAGGCAGGGGATGTGGTGCTCAAGCGGGTGAGCAAGCTGGGCATGAATCTGTTCCACGAGTGGGGCTGGTTCTGCCGCTATGGCGGCGAGGAGCTGGTGCTCATCTTCCGTTACGGCGAAGAGCAGCCGATGCTCCCCTCCCTGCTGGAAGCGTTCCGGCTCGGGGTGGAACAACTGGAGTGGCGCGAACCCGATCTCACCATCACCATCAGCGGCGGGGTGGCTTTCAGCCGCTCCGGGCTCTCGGCCAAAGAGCTGGTGGAGCTGGCCGACAAGGGGGTCTATCAGGCCAAGCGGGAGGGGAAAAACCGTATCTGCTTCCCGCTGCGCCACACCCCTCACCAGAGGGCCGAGGAGGACATTCCCGCCTTTGGCGAGCCTAAGCAACAAACCAACGAGGGGTAGCCCCAGCGGCCAGCACCAACCACAACGCCGTCAGCAAAAACAAAGAGAGAGGCTCCAGCCTCTCTCTTTGTTTATCGTGCTTCTTGCCGCACGTTAAGCCAGTGTGGCGCGCGACTCAGCGCTGCCACTCCCACACCGGCCAGCCCAGCTCCTCGGCCTGCTGGCGCAGCGCAGGGGCCGGATTGACCGCATGGGGATGGCTCACCGCCCGCAGCATGGGCAGATCGTTGTGGGAGTCGCTGTAGCCAAAGCTCCCCTGCCAGAGGTGGTCCCTGCCTGCAAACAGCTGGTTGATGCGGGCCACCTTGCCCTCGCGAAAGCTGAGGGTGCCGCGAGTCTGGCCGGTCAGCATCCCCTCCTCCTCATCGAGCAAAATGGCGACGCAGTGATCCATCCCCAGCATCTTTGCCATGGGGGCGACCAGATGCTCGCCGGAGGCGGAGATGAGCACCAGGTCGTCGCCCCGCTCCCGATGCCATTCGATGCGCGCCAACCCCTCGGGGTAGAGGCGCTCGCGCAGCACCTGCTCGGCAAAGCGGGTAGAGAGCGAGTCGAGCCATTGGCGCGTCTTGCCCGCCAGCGGTTGCAGGGTGAAGGCCATGTACTGGTGCATGTCCATCTTGCCCTGATGGTAGAGGGACATCATGGCCTGCTCCTCCGCGATCATGCTGGCGGGGGCCAGCTCCTCGGCCACCATGTACTCCAGCCAGAGGCTGGCGGAATCCCCCGCAATCAGGGTCTCGTCCAGATCAAACAGTGCCAGTGCCATGGGCGCTCCTCGCAGTGAAAATGGAAATGAAATGCGGCCTCATGCTACCTCACAGAGTTGATCCCGGGCCACCGCCAGGGTCACGGCACTGCCGGTGGCCAGCAGATCGCCAGCCGAACGGTTGAGGCAATCCACCGTCAACAGCCCTGCCTCGCACTCCACCTGATAGCGGATCACGTTGCCGAGCAGCTGATGTTGGCGAACGATGCCGGGCAGGCTGGGTTCGCTGCTGGTCGCCCCGGCGGGCAGCAGGGTGATGGACTCTGGCCGCAGCGCCAGCTTGCCCTGAAAACGGGGGCCGAACAGCGACTTGCCCTGCTCAGCGCCGAGCAGGTTGTAGTTGCCGATAAAGCCCGCCACAAACTCGCTGGCGGGGCGGGTATAGATCTGCTCCGGCGTGCCGCTCTGGACGATGGAGCCCTTGTTCATCAGGAAGATCCGATCCGACATGGTGAGCGCCTCCTCCTGATCGTGGGTCACGAAGATGGTGGTGAGTTCGAGCCGCTGCTGGATCTCGCGGATCTGCTGGCGCAGGCTGCGGCGGATGCGGGCATCCAGCGCCGAGAGCGGCTCGTCCAGCAGCAGGATCCGCGGCTGCACCACCAAAGCCCGGGCCAGTGCCACCCGCTGGCGCTGACCGCCGGAGAGCTCGGCAGGATAGCGGCGCTCGAAGCCGGTCAGCTCCACCAGTTCCAGCGCCTCCTGCACGCTGGCGGCGAGATCCCGTCCCGGCTGTGGCTTCATCTTGAGGCCGAAGGCAACGTTGTCCCACACCGTCATGTTGGGGAACAGCGCATAGCTCTGGAACACCATGCCGATGCCCCGCTTCTGGGGCGCCTGCCAGGTGATGTCCTCACCGGCCACCCGCACCTGACCGCCATCTACCGGAGTGAGCCCGGCCAGCGCCCGCAGCAGGGTGGACTTGCCGCAGCCGGAGGGGCCGAGCAGGGTCACCAGCTCCCCCTTGCGAATGCCGAACTCGATCCCCTCGAACACCGGCGTATCGCCGTAGGATTTGTGCAACTGATTGACTTCTAAATGAAACATCTTGGATCACCGATGAAATCTGTTGGCCGCCCAGGTGAGCAGCAGGGTCAGCAGGAAGTAGCTCATCACCAGGGCACTGGTGAAGTGGCCCGAGGTGGCGCGCATGTTGTAGAGGTAGACCTGCAGGGTCTCGTAGCGGGTGCCCACCAGCATGTTGGCAAACACGAACTCGCCGAGCAGGAAGGAGAGCGAGAGAAACAGCGCCGCCAGCAGCCCCTTGCGCAGACAGGGGATCACCACCAGCAGAAAGGCGCGCCGACTGCTTGCCCCCAGCAGGTGGGCGGCATCCATCAGATCTTTCAGCGGCACCCCTTGCAGGCTGTTGGCCAGCGCCCGGAACATGAAGGGGAGCACCACGGTGAACCAGGTGCCGATCAGGATCCACGGCGTGCCAATAATTGGCAGCGGGCCGTCAGCGTAGATCTGCAACAGCCCCACCGAAGAGACCACTGGCGGCACCGCAAAGGGGAGCAGGATCAACAGGTTCATCCAGGGATCCAGCTTGGGGAAGTAGTAGGCCACCACCAGCACGGTGGGTACCAACACCAACGTCCCCAGCAGCAGGGTGGCGAAGCAGACCAGGAGGCTGCGGCCAAACGCCGCCAGAAAGCGCGGATCGCCCCACAGCTTGAGATACCAGTCGAGGGTGAAGCCATCTGGCAGCAGGGTCGCCCCCCAGCGGGTGGAGATGGAGTAGAGAAACGTGGCCAGCAGCGGCAGCAGCAGGGTGGCGACCAGCCCACCCAGCACCCACTTTGGCCAGCGCGGCGTCAAATCATGCATGGGATTGCCCCTTGTTCACATAGCTCTTTTTCAACAGCCACTGGTTGGCGGCCGTCACTACCCCCAGCAGCACCATCAGGATCACCGCCAGCGCCGCCGCCATATTGGGCTCGAGGAAGATGTCGCCGGAGACTAGACTGGCCACCCGGATGGTCACCAGATTGAAGTTGCCGGTGGTGAGGGCGTAGGCGGAGGCATAAGCCCCCACCGCGTTGGCAAACAGGATGATCAGGGTGCCGAGCAGCGCAGGCGTCAGCACCGGCAGCGCCACATGCCACACATACTGCCCCTTGCTCGCCCCCAGCAACGCGGCAGCCTGCGGCCACTCATCCTGCAGCGCATCGAAGGCCGGATAGAGCAGCAGCAGGGCGAGCGGGATCTGGAAGTAGGTGTAGATGAGGATAAGGCCGCTGCCCGAGTAGAGGTTGAAGCCGTCGATCAATCCCCAGGATTTCAGCAGCAGGGTCACTGCACCGTTGATGCCGAGAATGATGATGAAGGCGAACGCCAGCGGCACCCCGCTGAAGTTGCCAGTCATGGTGACAAAGGCCAGCAGCAGCCGTTTGACCCGCTCGCCGCTGTGGCGCAGCGCGGCTGCCCCGAGGGTACCGATAGCCAGCCCCGCCAGACTGGCGATACCGGCGATACGCAACGAGTTGCCGAACGATTGCAGGTAGAAGGGGGAGCTCAAAATCTCCCGGTAGTAGTCGATGCCCCAGCCATCCGGGGTCTGAAAGCTGCCCACCAGCACCCACACCATGGGGGCGAGCTGGAACAGGATCATCAACAGGATAAAGGGCAGCAATACCAGCGCGGGCAGCCAGTGGCGGCGCACCTTGCGCTTGGTTGCCACGGGTTGATCCACGAGAATCTCGGTGGTGGCAGGCATCATCAGTGCACCTCGCGCATAAAGGCCGCCTTGAGCAGCGGTGGCGCAGCCGGCTTGTCGTGGGGGATGCCCAGCAGATCGGCCATCAGGGCGCAGAGCTGGGTCTGGGCGATCACCACTCCATCCGGCCAGCGCTCGATAAAGGCATCGCCAAACAGCCAGAGTGGCACGGTGCGCTCTTCCGACAGGGTGCCGCCGTGGCTCAGGTCGTTGTTCATGCCGTGATCCGAGGTGATCACCACCTGATACCCCTCCGCCAGCCACTGGGGCAGCAGATCGGCCAGCAGGCTGTCCATCCGGCGCGCCTGATTGCGGTACTGGCGGGAATCGAGGCCAAACTTGTGGCCCGCATCGTCCACCCCCATCGGGTGGATCAGCAGAAAATCGGGGTCATATTGGGTTCTGAGCCATTCCCCATCCATCAGCAGATGGCTGTCGGGATAGTAGTCATCCCAGTAGAAGCAGCCGTGCTGGATGGGCAACTGCTCATCGTGAGTAAAGCGATCGCGGGCCGCCAGCCAGGGGCTGCGGTTGTAGAGTTCGCTCACCCAATGGTAGGCCGCCGCTGCGGTGCGTTTGCCCGCAGCGCGGGCCAGATGGAAGATGGAGTCATGCAGACTGAGGCGGCTCACCCCGTTGTGGGTAATACCGCTCACCACTGGCGGCACGCCGGTCAGGATGCACTCGTAGAGGGGTCGGGAGAGAGACGGCAGGGCTGCATTCAGGGTCGTATGCAGGCCCCGCCCCGCCTCCACCATGCCACCGAGGTAGCCCATGGTGTGGGCTACCTCGGCTGCCAGACCATCCACAAGTACCACTATCACCTTGTGTTGCACTGGATTCCCTTACTGCATGTTGATCATGACGGTTTCTTGCCACTGGCGCGGCAGGGCTTTGGAGCTCTGCTCCCAGGCGGCGTGATCCTGCACCGGCTTGGCATTGGCGTACTGCTCGGCTGGCAGCAGCTTGGCCTTCACGTCATCCGGCAGGGTCACGTTGCTGCGGATCGGGCGGGCGTAGCCACGGGCCAGGTTGATTTGACCGGCATCGGAGAGGATGTATTCCCGCGCCAGTTTGGCGGCGTTGGGGTTCTTGGCCCACTTGTTGATGATGGTGGTGTAACCGGCGATGACGGAGCCGTCACTCGGGATCACCACATCAAACTTCTTGGGGTCGATCTGGTCGCGGTAGTTGAGGGCGTTGAAGTCCCACAGCACACCCACTTCCACCTCGCCCTTCTCGATGTTGGCGATGGTCGGGTCGTTCAGGGAGAGACGACCCTGCTTGGCCAGCTGGCCGAACAGCTCCAGTGCAGGTTTCAGATTCTTCTCGCTACCGCCGGTGGCATAGGCCGCCGCCAGCACGCCGTTGTTGGCCTGCGAGGCAACGCCCACATCACCCAGGGTCACCTTGTAGTCGCCACCCAGCAGGGATTGCCAGCTGGTGGGGGCGGCCTTGACCAGATCCTTGTTGATCAGGAAGGCGATGGTGCCGGTATAGGCCAGCATCCAGTGACCGTCGGCGTCCTTGGCCCAGTTGGGAATATCGGCCCAGGTGGAGGGTTTGTAGGGCTGGGTAACACCCTGCTTGACCGCAACCGGACCGAAGGCGCCGCCCACATCGCCGATATCGGCGGTGGCATTGGCCTTCTCGGCGGCGAACTTGGCGATCTCCTGCGCCGAGCTCATGTCGGTATCCTGATGCTTGATGCCGTAGATGCTGCCCAGCTGCTGCCAGGTATCCTTCCAGTTGGCCCAGCTGTCGGGCATGCCGATGCTGTGGAGCTGGCCTTCGCCACGGGCGGCCTTCTCAAGATCTGCGATATTTTCGGCGGCAAACAGCGGTTGACTGATGGCCACTAGGGCCAGTGCACTTGCGATCACGCTTTTCATCATCCCATCCCTCTGGACTAGGTCAGTTAAGGTTCGAGAGGGATGCTAGAGGGGAATTGTGACGGTGGCGGGGCGCTTTAATGGCAGTTTGATGACAATCACCCTGTCATGGCGCTGTCATCCACAGCGGTTACAACTCTGAACTCGAGTGAGGCTGGACTATTCCAGTAAGGGATTGGCCAGCCACCCGCCTTCTGAATAAGCAACAGGGACAAGAATGTGACCGAGCCGAGATTGAGCGAGCAGAGAGTGAACGAACAGAGCACGGCCGATGGCCGCTCCTCCTCCAAGTGCGAACAGATTTGCCAGACCCTGCGCCGCTATATCGGCAGCGGCCAATTGGGGGCCGGGCAGCAGCTACCCGCCGAACGGGCCCTGAGCGAGCGCTTCGCTACCACCCGTATCACCATCAAGGAGGCGCTCTCCAGCCTCGAAGCAGACGGCCTTATCTACCGGGCCGAGCGACGCGGCTGGTTTGTGGCCCCGCCGCGCCTCACCTACGATCCCGCCATCCACACCCACTTTCACCAGTGGATCGGCGAGCAGCAGCGCACCGCCGAAACCCGGGTGCTGGCCCACGGCAGCGAGCTTGCCAGCAGCGAGCTGTGTCGCTGGATGGGGCTGGAACCCTTTACTCCACTTTATGAGATCCGCCGCCAGCGGCTGATCGACGGCCGTCCTGTGCTCCATGTCAGCCACCACCTGCTGGCCAGCCGCTTTCCCGATATCGCCAGCGCGCCGCTGGCCAGCTCCCTCACCGAGCTCTATCAGCAGCGCTATGGCATAGGCCAGGGTGGGGCGAGTCTCGAGATCACCCCCTCGGCGGCGCGCGGCGCCATCGCCCGCGCCCTCAATCTGGCAGAGGGGAGCGCGGTGCTGCGGCTGGTGCGGGTCAATTACGACGAGCGGGGCGGTCTGGTGGATTGCGATATCGAGCACTGGCGGCCGGATGCGATCCGTATCTGTCTCGATACCCGGGCGTTGCAACCAATCGCAGGCAAGCTGCAACAAACCCGGGTCGCCGATTAGAGAAAATATCCAGAGCACTGCCGAGCACAGTGGCGATCCGCATCGGCCTCAATACCCGAGCGATGCAACCGGCCACAGGCAGATCGCAGACAGTTCAATTCACGGAATAACCAGACACCAACAGAGCGGATCCCGCAGGATCCGCCGGGATCAGTTGTCGATATTGGGGATCATGTCGTCGAAGCTCTGGTAGCCGCAGTCGGCCAGTTGCAGCGACATGGTGTAGGTCTTGGCGTGCTCCTGCTGGCCGATGGCGGGGCGGTTGAGCTTGATCTCCTGATGCCAGTATTCCTTCATCCGGTCGATCAGCGCCATCGCCTCTCCCTCGTTGAGGTGCAGCTGGCAGAGCGCCATATAGTTGTTCGACTTGTGCATGTTCTCCACCAGATACTCCCCCAGCACCGACATTGCCTGCCGCGCCTGCTGACGGGCGAAACGGCTGTGCTGCTCGAAGCTGATCCGCTCGCTGATCAGGAAGTGGTAACTGTTGTCGATACCAAGCTGCAAAATGCCGAGCTTCTCCAGCTTGCGCAGATAGAGGTAGCAGGAGGCATCGGTCAGGCCGTACTCCCGCTTGAGATCGATCAGCGTCTTGTCGCGCCAGAAGATATTGGCGAGAAAGGCGTAGAGCCCCGGCTCGTTGTGAAACGCCTCGTCCTGCTCCTGAGTGAAGACGGCGCGGCGGCTCTGGGCGTCCTGAGTGCGATCCAGCAACTCCTCGAACGAGAGCCCCACCAGATGGCAGATCTCCAGCAGAGTATCGAACGGCAGCGAGGGCTTGTTCATCATCCGTTTCACGGTCGCGATGGAGACACCCATGGCTTCTGCCAGGGTCTGATAGCGGATCCCCTTGTCGGTCAGGGTCTTCTTCAGGGTGTCGAGAATATTGTTGGCCAGGGTCTGGCTGTAGGTCATGCCACTCTTCCTTGTTATCGCACTTTCATTGCATGGTTATGCCGAGTCAGCTTCTGACCTGTTTTTACCTTCAAGGCTCAGATATTGACACCGAAAAAACAGCCTAGAGAAAAAATCGCCTACAACACCCATCAGGACAGACCAGTTGAACGATGAGGTCGCAAAATCTGACACCAGACAGTGCATATCTTTCAACCCGCAAACATTTTGCTAGTGCTGCATAGAACATCGCGCATAATCGAAACGTATCGAATTCAAGACCCTTCCTGGTTGAGAAATCGATTGTTTGCTTCCAAATTTTTATCTTTTAAACCGTAAGGTTTTTTCTCTTTCCTGGCATTGGGCGGCGCTGATAGCACCGCCCTTTTCTTTTCCCTGAATTCGCAGGTCAGGTCAAGGGCCCCGGCAAGGGGAAGTGTCACAGGCCACCCGCCGCCCACTGATGCGCCAGCCACTACGACCTCTCTGGCAAGGTATCCTAAACGATCATTAATAGCGCTTCATTGCCATTCAATATATTTAAATGACCTGTTTGGAAAGCTTCGAAAATATAAAAACGAATATAACAAAGTTATTTAAAACTCCAAAAAACTATCTTTTAAATGGCTTGTGTATATAAGCAGACAAAATTAATCAGGCCGCACGACCCATATCTGCTTATCGCACCTTATGCCCACCCCAACAACTGCTGCCGGGAGAAATGAAAAACCACCCACAAGCGCCCATTCGCGTATCTGATGGGTAGCATGGCCCACACAAAAACAGCCTCAAAAGACCACCAAAAGTCACAATGGGAACAATCCCAAACCTAGAAAAGAGCAAAAAACAGGCAAAAAGATAGATTTTTTTTCTCATGGTTTCACCTTGTGATGCGTTCAAAAAATCATCGAAAAGAACCTGATGCCAATCAGTGACATCTGAGATGCCAATTTTTAGACAACTCATCACGGCTACACTCGAATGAAAATTTAATGCCGATACAAATCAATCAGATAGAATCAAAATCGAACTCACAGCCTGTCATTTGCCTCACCAGTTAATTATTTAAACATCAATAAAGCTAAAACTCTAATAACACCATTTATTAAACAAAATGCCCCTTCTTGCAGCCAGTCATTTTTAGAAAAATGGGGAAATCACTCTCTTGTTATTCAGAAATGTGCTGACTATACTGCGGCCCCTCTGTGAAAGCAGAGCAATGACGGAAATATAAAAAGCTTCATGGATTGAGCAATATAAATCACACGCAGTTCACGCAACACAAGGTTATTTATCCATGAACAAGTTTAATAAAATTGCCGCTTTCTCCCTGCTTGCTCTGGCCATGAATGGCGGCGCCCATGCCGAAGGCTGGTATGCAGGTCTGGATCTGACCACCTCCAAGATGGATCTCGATGGTGCTGCCAAAGACGCCTATGACGCCAAAGTGATCGACGACCAGCTCGACGGCGGCAGCCTGATCGTGGGTTACAGCTTCAAACCCTGGCTGGCGGTTGAAGGTGGCCTGCACGCCCAACAGATGGATCAGCTGACCTGGGTGACCTCCCCGATTGCAACCGGCTTTGCCGACACCACCATCGACACCCGCAGCATCAGCCTGGCAGCCAAGCTGAGCCAGCCGCTGGCCTGGGGCTTCAGCGCCTATGCCAAACCGGGCATCGCCTACACCCGCACCGAAGTGGAAGTTGTCGGCAACGCCACCCTCCTCGGTTTCAGCGGTCAGGTAAACGAGAGCGCAACCAAGAGCAAGGTACACCCCAATCTGGAAGTAGGTCTGGACTACGCCTTCAACGACCACTTCTCTGCCGGTATCGGTTACGAGCGCCAGTTCGACGCCCTGAGCCTGGGTGAAGAGCACTACTCTCTAGATACCTTCAAGCTGGGTCTGCGCTACCACTTCTAAGTCGCGCCGCGTCAGTAACAATGCAAAAGGGCCGCAGGTTTCAAACCTGCGGCCCTTTTTACTGCTCTCTTTCCGTGCCCTGCGCGTTAGCAGATCTGGTCTTTACCCAGCTGCTTGGCCTGATAGAGCGCCCGATCGGCGCGCACCATCAGGCTCTCCTTCTGCTCATCCTGCTGATACTCCGCCAACCCGAAGCTCATGGAAGCGGAAGCGTGTGGGCAGATGGGCTCGCTCGCCATCAATGCCTGAAACTTGCTCGCCACCACCAGCGCATCCTCGCGGCCAGTGTTGGGCAGCAGCACCATAAACTCGTCACCGCCCCAGCGGGCCAGCAGATCGATCTCGCGGATATGACGACGCACCAGCGCAACTATGTTGATCAGGGTCTGATCCCCGGCATTGTGGCCATAGCTGTCGTTGATCTGCTTGAAGTTGTCCACATCCATGGCGATCACCGTAAACGGCTGATGGAAGCGGCGCGCCCGCTCGCACTCCAGCTGTAATGCCCGCTCCAGCCGATAGCGGCTGGCGGCGCCAGTCAGGGCATCGGTCTCTGCCAACAGACGGTTCTCCTCGGCTTTCTGTTGCAGCGCCTCGTTGAGTCGCACCAGCTCGGCGGTACGCTCGGCAACCTGCTGCTCCAGCGACTGATTGCGCCGCTCCAGCTGCTCCAGCAACAACTTGCTGGCGTGGATATCGCGATGGGCACCGATCATCCGCGCCACAGACCCGTCGGGATTGCGCTCAATGATGCGGCCGTAATCCTCAATCCAGAGGTAACTGCCATCCCGGCAGCGGCAACGGTACTCGGCGCGATACTCATGGGCGCTGCCGCTCAGGCAGAGATCGAACTTCGCCATCACTGCCGCCAGATCGTCGGGGTGGATCACGTTCTCCCAGGTGAAGACGGTATTGCCGAGGGAGTGAGGCTCGTAACCCAGCATCCGGTACCAGCCCGAGTTGCGATAGACAAAACCGGTATTGGCATGCCAATCCCAGATGCCATCGCTGGTCACCTCCAGAATGCCATGCACCACGGCCTCGCTGACATCCGAGATCCTGATCGTGTCACTGTCCTGCACCATAGCAGTTATCCTTGTCCTTCCGCCCCGCGCCACCACGGGGAATCGCGCTGTTGTCGTGAGGCGCTACCTTGGCATATTGCAACAGATCTATCAGCCAGAACCCCACCGCACCGCCGTTTCCCCGGTTATCGGCCACTCACGGCACAGGCTGAATCAGGGTGGTCATAAGTGTGGCTCAAGCGCGCCCCATTTACCGGATTTAACTCACGATTCAGTCATTTGGGGGATGGGAATAAATGAGGGGATACCCAGAGGCCCCACAGAAGTCACTCGGCCAGAGTCAGCCGATAAAAATCCGTCTCCTGATGTTTCGGATTGGGGCGCAAAAATGCCCAACCAAAACGCCGGTAATGATTCAAGGCCCGCACATTGGTACGACTCACGGAGAGGATCGCCCATTTGCAGCCAGCCCCCAGCAACTGCTGGCGGATATAGGCCTGCAACACGGCAGCCAAACCGGTGCCACGATATTCGGGGAACAGATAAATCAGCTGCACATAACCGGTCTCGGGTTCATCGGAAACGCTGCGAAACTCCAACTGCCCCACCCGTTGTTCACCCGCCCAGACATGAATGTAGTGCCATTGCGCCTTCCCCAGCCTTTCACGGATCCGCTCCCGATAACCGTCGATAAAGTCGGCAAAGCCGTCATGGGTATGAAAACTGCAAAAATAGGCATCCCTGCGCGCCTGCACACAGAGTTCGTAATCCCGATCCAGATCGATAGTGTTAAATTCAAGTCTCAAGCAATGACATCCTGTCGTGTGTGGGTTGGATGTAGGGTGTAATAAGCGCAGCGCATTACACCTTTTGGCAGATAAATAGCAGCGGTGCAATTCACTTCGTTCTTTGCACCCTCCCCCCTCACCCTGCCATCTCCCAGAGGGAGAGGGGATAAAGCGGCACCGGTAATATGATCGTCAGCCGTGTAGGTTCGATTAGCGAAGCGTAATCGGACAGCGGTAACGGCATTGCGCCCTTCTCCCATTTATTTAAAAAGGAGGAGAAGGGCTGGGGATGAGGGGAAGGAAAAAAGAGATTACGCGGTAAACGTTGGGCTTCGCTACGCTCAGCCACAACCTACACAAGCAGTAGGTTGGTGCTGAGCCTGCGAAATCCAGCATACATGATAAAAGTAGGACTCCAGAGTGATATTTATTAGTTACATAATTAGCTCAAGCCTACGAAGAACCTTACCTTCTGTCAAAGTATCCAGCTTATCGACAATAAGAATTTCATTTAGTTTTTGGTCTAAAAATCCAAAGTACGCTTCAATACACGCCAATAGCTCTGAACAGTCAATTTTTGATTTTTCTTTCACGATGTCCATAAATACATGGACAAAAGCTCTAGACATAGCTATAACCAGCTTGTCAGAAGCGGAGTTAAACTCTTTCTTTATATTCAGTATGAATCGATGGGTAAGACCATGAATGACAGAAAAATCTTCATACTCACATGTTGATTTATTGAACTCTTTACGCAATAGTTCAATACAAAGTTCTGACTGACTGCTGCAACTATCAAGAGTTTTCAGTGCAACAGCACATCTATTTAGCCTTTGATATATGTAGTTCCTATATTTAATACTATAGGAATTAATATCAACCCTTATGAAGTTCGAGTGTTCCAGCAACCAAAATGCATTGTAAAACAATTCAAACAATATATAACCATCAGATTTTTCTTTATTTTCAGATAGCGACTCCTTAACCCATCGCTCATGTTCCATTTTTATTGAGTTTAGTTTCTCCACTGTGTAGAAATTTACTCTATCATCGATTTCTTTATGGTGAACACGACATAAAAGAATTAGATTGCCGTATTCATCCTTCAAACTTTCATCAAGTTTTGAATCTCCTCGAGGTCCATTCTTGCTTCTTGATACGATATGACATACTTCACCGACAACTGAGCTGGAGTCAGTATCATGCCCATCTATAATGAGCTCTATCCTACAATCCTTAAATGCGCAACGATTAGCAGCATTGCCACATAGTTGTTTGATCGTTTTCATACTAACAGACATCTATAACCTCACGCTAAAAAATGAAATTAACTAACCCATAATCATGGCGATAAACATATATAAATATACATTTAACAAGCTTGTATCTTTAACCATCTTTAATTATTGGATAGTTTTTGTCATTATAATAATTTCAAATTTCTTCCCCCCAACCTCTCCGCCAATCCGGAATAACGCTCGGTCTTTTTCCGCACCGCTTGGGCCAGCAGGGCGCGATCGCCGTAGAGATCGAGCCGGGCCTTGGCGCGGGTGATGCCGGTATAGACCAGCTCGCGGGTCAACAGCGGGCTGGGGCTGTCGGGCAGCACCAGCACGGTATGGGCAAACTCCGAGCCCTGGGATTTGTGGATAGTCATGGCGTAGACCGTCTCGTGGGGCGGCAGCCGGCTGGGCAACAGCGCCCGCAGAGTGCCGTCCGGCTGCTCAAACCAGACCTTTAACCGGCCAGTTTCATCGGGCAGGCAGAGCCCCATATCGCCGTTGTAGAGGCCGACCCCGTGGTCGTTGCGCACCACCATCACCGGGCGACCGGCATACCAGTCACCATCGCGGGCAATCAGGCCAGCCCGTGACAGGGCCAGTTCCAGCCGCTCGTTAAGTCCCAGCACCCCGAACGGGCCATCGCGCAGGGCGCAGAGGATCTGGAAGCTGTTGAATGCCTTGAATACGGCGGCGGGCGCTTCCCCCGCGCGGGCCGCCTTCAGATAGGCACCGTAGCCGGCCACCCCCTGGGCAATCAGGGCGTCGTAGGCCTCCCCCGCCCAGGGATGCAGGCTGATATCGGCAAAGCCCATGCCCCAGACTGCCTCCACTGCCGCGGCATCGCCGCTGTTGCAGGCGCGCGCCAGCTGACCGATGCCGGAGTGCTGATCAAAGCGCCAGCTCTTGGCCAGCAGGCAGAGGCTGTCACGCACCGGCGCCCCCGCGGGCGTGCCCTGCAAGCGGTAGCCGGTCTGGCGGGAGAGCCAATCCGCCTGCGCCGGGCTGATGCCCTGTTTGATAAAGCTGCAGATATCGCCGAGCACGGCCCCAGCCTCCACCGAGGCGAGCTGATCCTTGTCGCCAAGCAGGATCAGGCGGGCGTGGCTTGGCAGTGCATCAAGCAGGCGCGCCATCATCGGCAGGTCGACCATGGAGGCCTCATCCACCACCAGCAGGTCGAGGTGCAGCGGGTTGCCCGCGTGGTGGCGGAACTGGCTGCGCCCCGGAATGACCCCGAGCAGCCGGTGCAGGGTGCCCGCTTCGGTGGGGATCGCTTCGACCCACTCGGGGGGCAGATCCAGGGCCTGCAGGGCAGAACCGATACTCTCGGTGAGGCGCGCCGCCGCCTTGCCGGTGGGGGCCACCAGCCGGATCGCCGGTACCTTGCCCGCTTGCAGGCCGGTCTCCACCAGAATGGCGAGCAGCTTGGCGACCGTGGTGGTCTTGCCGGTGCCGGGGCCACCCGAGATCACCGCAAAGGGGCGCACCGCCGCGGTGGCCGCCGCCAGCTTCTGGCCGTTGCAACATAGCGCCTCGGGCACCAGCGCATCCAGCTTGATCAAATCGCTCGCCGCCTGGGCGCTGGCGAGCAGCGCCTCGATGGCGGGCCAATCCACTTCATTCGGGAACACCAGATCCAGATACTTTTCGATAAAGTGGCGGGCCGAGAAGTCGGGGGCGAGGCGGGCCTTGAGCAGCGCCGCGAACACCAACCCGTAGTCGCGGGCAAACAGCCGCGACAGAGCCGGTGCAATCTCCGGCCATTCGGCGCGCTCGCTCAAAGCGCGCAGATGGCGGGCTACCCCCAGTTCAAAATCGTGGTAACGGGTGAGATAGAGCCGACCGTGCCACAGCCGCAGCGGCCAGCGCGGGGCGAGCCCCTCATCCTGCTCTGTGCCCACCAAGGGACTAGCCGCAAACAGGGCGGGCCAGCGGGAAGGATCCGCCAGATCCCCCAGCAGATCCCGGCTCTGCTGGGGATCCAGCCCGAACGGGCGCAGGGATCCGGCAGTCAACATTTCAAGCGGCAAACAGACATGGCCGCGCCCCAGCTCGAAGCAGGTGAGCGCCGCCCCCAGCACCAGCTCGGGGCTGCCGCCAAGGTCGGCCACCAGCCGGGCAAATTGCAGATCCAGCTGGCGGATGCGGCCAGCCAGCGCCAGTGTTTTGAGCCGTTCAACCATCATTGCGCTGGTTGCGGTGCTGATCATGGTGCCGCTCATGCCTCTACCTCGTTCAATGCTTGGGATCCCGCTGCTGGCAGCTCACTGCCCTCACGAAACAACTTATCCAGCCCCAGCACCAGTTCACGGCTCGGGCGGGTATGGAAAATGCCCCCCTGCGGCATGCCGCGCAGGAACAGATAGAAAACACCGCCAAAATGCTGCTCGAAGTCGTAACCCGGCAGGCGCAGGGTGAGCAGCCGGTGCAGCGCCAGCGAGTAGAGCTGGTATTGCAGGTCGTAGCGGTGCTCGGCCATCGCCCGCTCCAGCGCCGGACGGCTGTAATCGGCGGGGCTCATGCCGAGGTGGTTCGATTTGTAGTCGAGCAGATACCAGCGCCCCTGCCACTCGAACACCAGATCGATAAAGCCCTTGAGCATCCCCTGCACGGTGGCAAAGCTGAGCGGCTTGTTGCCCCGCGACAGCGGGTCGTGCTGCTGGCAGAGCGCGGTCAGCGCCGGTGCCGTCACCCGCCCCATGGGCAGGAAGAACTCCAGCTCCACCTGTTTGCGCTCGGGGGCCAGATCCCGCAGCCGCACCGGTTCGCCAAAGCCGGTATCGAGCGGGGTATCCAGCACCGCTTCGACCTGCTGTTGCAACACAGGGGCCCAGCTCTCGTCGAAGCCGTCTTGCAGCAACAGACTGGCGATATGCTCTGCCAGCGGCTCGCCCGCGGCGCTTTGAAAGTCGATGGTCTCGAACAGGCTGTGCAGCAAGGTGCCGGGGCGCGCCCCTTTCGGGAAGGTGAAGATGGAGGGCTGGGGCGCCTCTTCCGGTTGCTCGGAAGCCAATGCAGCCGCCTCGGTCACTACCTCGTCATCGAAGCCGGGGTTGGCCAAGACCCCCTTGCTGTGACCGTGACCCTGCGCCGCCAGCCCGGAGTAGGAGCTGATCCACCAGTCCCGCTCAAGGGAGCCGCTAAAGTGGCGCACCTGCGGCTCGCCCAACTGCTCCTCCTCTGGCGGCAGCGGGTCCGGACGGGTGAGCGAGGGCTCACCGACGGCCACCCCGGGCAGCGCCTGCGCCAGCTCGGTGAGGGCCGTCGCCAGCGTCTGCGCATCCCCCTCTTCGCCCTTTTGCAGCAGGTAACCGATGGCGGTGTGGTGCAGGTCGGTCTTCTCCGACTTGCCCGCCCCCGCCCGCACCGGCGCCAGCCCCAGCCAGGTGGCGTAAACGCCCCGGGTCAGCGCCACATAGAGCAGCCGCAAATCTTCGGCAAGGCGCTCCCTGTCCGCTTCGGCGAGCGACGAGTCGGCGCCGGTCAGATCGAGAATGGTGCGATTGCCCGCCTCGTCCGCCTCGTGATAGAGCGGGGTCTCGGCGGTTCTGTGGCTGCAGATAAAGGGCAGGAATACCAGCGGGTACTCCAGCCCCTTGGATTTGTGGATGGTGACGATCTGCACCAATTTCCGCTCGGATTCGAGCCGCAGTACCTGCTCCGCATCCTGCCCGTTGGGGCGGCTCACCGCCTCCCCCAGCCAGCGCAGCAGGGCGTACTCCCCGTCCAGCTCGCTGCTCACCTGTTGCAGCAGCTCGCCAAGATGGAGGAAGTTGGTCAGCCGCCGCTCGCCATAGGGGCTCGCCAAAAGCGAAGAGGCGAGATTGCGCCGATGCAGCAGGGCCCGCAGCATCGCCAGCACGCCGCGGCGGTGCCAGATCTTGCGGTACTCCATAAACTCCTGCACCGCGCTCTCCCACGCCCGCTCGTCGCTGGCCAGCCCATCGAGCGCCTTGGCGTCGAGATCAAACAGGCCGGTCGCCAGCGCCGCCCTAAGGCTCCTCTCCTCGCTCGGGTTCTGGCAGGCGTGCAAAATCAGCAAAATCTCCCGCGCCTCCACCTGTTCCAGCACGCTCTCGCGGTTCGACAGATAGACGGAGGCGATGGCGAGGCGCGCCAGCTCCTGCTGCACCAGCTTGCCCTCGGCGCCGGTGCGCACCAGCACGGCGATATCTCCGGCCTTCACCGCCTGATCACCGATCAATGCCTTGCCCTCGCGGGCCAAGGTCAGCAGGCGGTGGATCTCGGCGGCGGTGGCGCGGGCCATCTTGCTCTGGTAATCCCCCCGATTGAAGGTGGGCTGGCCGGTCAGCTGCCAGCAGTGGAGCACTGGAGCGGCTTCGCCATCGAGCAGCAGCGCCTTGCTCTTGCCCTGGGCCTCCACCGGCAGAAAGGGGATATCCGCCTCGTAGATAAAGGGATCCTTGGCCCGCTCGAACAGGCCGTTGACCGCCCCCACCAGCGCACTGCTGGAGCGCCAGTTGCGCCCGAGGGTGTAGTGGGCGCTCACATTTCGCCGCGCCTGAATGTAGGTAAAGATGTCGGCGCCGCGAAAGCCGTAAATGGCCTGCTTGGGGTCGCCGATCATCAAGAGCGCCGTGTCTGTGTGGCCGCCGTAAAGCCGATGGAAGATGCGGTACTGCTGGGGATCGGTATCCTGAAATTCGTCGATCATTGCCACCCGGTAGGTGGCGCGAATGCGCTCGCAGAGCCGCTCGCCCAGGCTGGAACCGAGCGCCCCGTCGAGGTCTTTGAGCAAGTCATCGAACGAGAGCTGATGGGCCTGCCGCTTGCTCGCCTGCATCCGGCTGCGCACCACCCTGGCCGCCCGTTGCAGGATGAGATCCCGAATACCGGGGCGGCTGGCCAGCAGTTCATCGATCTGGCTGAACAGCGGCAGGGTCGGCACCGCGCCCCCCTTCTTGAGGTTCTCCTCCAGCACTGTCTGGCCGAAGCGCTCCAGCTCCTTGGGAATGGCGTAGCCACTGCTCTCGTCCAGTGTCCAGTCGGCTATCTTGGCAAGCCACCCTTCGTAGTTCTTGCCGGTGTAGCGGCTGATCTGGCCGTCGGTCTGGCGGCGGATCTCGTCCGTCTGCGCCAGCCACTCGCTCTTCACCGCCGCGATGCGATTCATGGCCGCCTGATGGCGAGCGGCGAGGGTCTCGTCCCCCAGCACGGGGTGGATCTCCAGCTCGCTGTTGTCGAGCCAGCTACCCATCTCCCGCAGCAGGGTTGCGGGGCTCGGCCAGAGCGCGCGCACGGCGCTGGCGAGGGTTTTATCCACCGGATAGAACTCGGCGCGCCAGTAGTCGCTCACCGCCTGCAGCCTGAGCTGACTGTCATCGGTGAGAAATTCGGTCTCGAAGAGGGCACCCGACTCGAAGGCGTTCTGCTTGAGCATCCGCTGGCAGAAGCCGTGGATGGTAAAGACCGCCGCCTCGTCCATCTGCCGCTCGGCGGCCAGCAGGCGGCGGGCTGCCAGCTCGTGATCCTCCACCTCGGCCAGCAGCTGGGCCAGCAGGGCATCATTGCTATGGCCGCGCATAAAGGCGAGCCGCGCCTCGTGGATGCGACCGCGGATCCGCCCGCGCAGCTCGGCGGTGGCCGCTTCGGTAAAGGTCACCACCAGAATTTCGGTCACTGACAACGGCCGTTCATGGGCGCTCGGCTGACCGGCATCGGCGCCCTCTTCGATAAGCGGGCCGTGGCCCAGCAGCAGGCGCAGGTAGAGACCGGCGATGGTGTAGGTCTTGCCGGTACCGGCGGAGGCTTCGATCAGTCGTTCACCATGGAGGGGAAAACGCAATGTATTGAGCGGGTTAGCCATTAATTCAGCTCCTCCAGGGTCTTGAGCAGCGGGGTCAGGTGTTCGCGGGCCAGCGCCTGCAACTGCCCAAGCACCTCGTCATCGAGTTCGGGGAAGCAGCGGGCGACGTAAACGTCTTGCCCCTCCCCATTGATCATCCAGCCGCCGTTGAAACGGGTGAGAGCCGCCTTGTCGGCCGCCTCCGGCTTGTCGGGATCCTTCTCGATCGCCTTGAGCCAATCCCAGGCTGTGTTGGGGAAAAACGGCAGCGGCCGCTTCATCCCCTGCGCCCAGCACGCCACCAGTGCCGCCAGCTTGGGGCGTGCCTCGTCTGCCGACAGCGCAGGCAGGCGCAGACTCTGCTTGGCATCGAACAGCAGAGTGTCGCCGGGGGCGCCGCTCAATGAGAGGCAGAGGTGCTGGATCCAGCCCAGCAGCAGATCCTTGCCGTTGAAGCTGCCGGGTTTGACCACCAGCAAACGCCCCTTCTGGGTGTCGATCCACCCTTGCAGCTGGCCCTGAGTCAGCGAGATATTGATCTCCACTGCCTGCTTTTCTGACTCATTGGCCGCAACCCATGGCCGCAGCCGATCCGCCAGCTTGCCCATCTCGGCGTCCAGATCGTCCAGCAGCAGGCTGCCGAACCACCCTTGCGGCAACAGGCCGGTGAGCTGCAACCGCTCGCGACGCTCGGTGCTATCCCCTTCTGCCAGATGGGCATCGAGCAGCAGATCTTTCAGCTGATAATGTTGCAGGCCATCCAGCTCGAACGGCTCGCTGTCCTCGATGTTGGCTTCGTTCAGTTCAAACCACACCTTGAGGCGACGGTTGAGGAAATATTTGGTGGGCTGGCGATAGAAGCGCAGCAGCTCCGCCAGCTCCAGCCCCTGCTCCTTGCCCCATTCGGGAGGTAAAGGCAGCTCGCCACTCTGGAAGTTGGCCGCACCGCGCACCGGATTGAGGGCGGGCAGCCAGTCGGCGGCATAGGTAAAGAGGCGCGAACCCGCCTCCGGGTAGAAGTAGTTGCGGCTGTAGGGGGTGAGCGGGTGCGCCACCATCAGGTGGTTGAGCAGCCGCTTGCCGGAAGTTTCGTCGTCCAGCTCCTCATCCCCCGCCAGCACAAAGCCCTGCCGCACATAGTCGATCAGCTCCGCCAGCAGCACCGAGGGCACCTTGTCGCTGTTGTCCTGCGCACTGAAGCCCTGATAGCTGATATAGAGCCCCTGCTGGGCACTCAAGAGCGCCTCGAGGAAGAGGTAGCGGTCGTCATCGCGACGGGAGCGATCCCCCCGCCGCGACGCCACCGCCATCAGATCGAACCCCATGGGGGCCAGGGTACGCGGGTAGACGCCGTCGTTCATGCCGAGCAGGCAGACCTGCTTGAAGGGGATGGAGCGCATCGGCATCAGGGTGCAGAAGTTGACCTGACCGGCGAGGAAGCGCTGGCTGGAGCGGGACTCTCCCAGCACGCTGCCGAGGTAATCCTGCAGCAGGTCGGCGGTGATGGGCTGCTCGAAGCGGGCTTCGCCAAGCCGGGTCTGCCACTCGGCCAGTTGGCTGCGAATGAGCTGGAGCTGACGCTCTTCATCTTCATCGGCCAGATAGAAGCGCTCCAGCAGCGCCAGCAGGCAGGCGTTCCAGTCGGCCAGCGGCTGGGCCTGTTGCAGGCGGGGCAGGAATTCTGCCAGCGAATCGACAAACCAGGCGAGCTTGCCGAGCGCCAGCCCCTGCTGCCCCTCGATATCGGCGTAGGGCAGGATGCCCGCCACCGGCTCGCCATCCCCCATGGCGAAGCCGAGCAGCATGCGGCGCAGGCCGAACAGCCAGCTGTTGCCGGACATGGGCGGCAGATCGAAACGGACGGGGTAGCCGTCGTCCAGCCCCCAGCGGATGCCGGTCTCCTGCACCCAGACCCGCAACTGGTTGAACTCGTCGTCATCCAGCTCGAAACGGCGCAGCACGGCGGGCACCTCGAGAATGGCGAGCAGCTCCCCCGCCCCGAAGCGAGCGTTGGGCAACCTGAGCAGAGCGAGGAAGCTTTGCAGCAGCGGGCTCTCCTGACTCGCCGCACGATCCGAGACCGCAAACGGGATCTGGCCGCGCGCGCCAAACACCGCCTGAATGTAGGGGCCGTAGCTGTTCACATCCGGCATCATCACCACCACATCTTTCGGGGTGAGGGCGGGATCCTGTTCGAACAGCGCCAGTAGCCGGTCGTGCAGCACCTCGAGTTCGCGCATCGGGCCGTGACAAGCGTGGATCTGCAGTGATCCATCCGCCGGATCGATGGGGCTCTTGTGGTGGCTGCTGTCGAGATCGAACTGACCGGCGCCTCGCTCGGCCAGTTCCAGCACATCCTTCTGGATGGCATGCAGCAGGCTGACATTGCCTTTGCCATCCACTTCGTCGATATCGACGAAAGCCTCGATTTGCGGCACCTCCAGCTCCATCAGCTGGTGCAGGTAGTCGCGCCCCAGCTTGCCCATGGAGGCAAGCAGCGGGTTGGCGGGGCCTTGCAGGGTCTCGATATCGGTGCCGGGTTTGAGCTTGTTTTCGAGGCGCGCCAACGTCTTGCGATCCAGCAGATCCCCCCAGTAGTAGCGGCAGGGGTTGGTGACGAACAGGTGCACCTCCACCTCCGGCCGACTGCCGAGGGCCAGCAGCGCCTCCACATAGCGCGGCGGCAGCGCCGAGATGCCGAACACGAAGACCCGCTGCGGCAGTTTGCCCGGCAGATCGGTGGTACGCGCCAGCTCGTGGATAAACTCCTCGTAGAGGTTGGCGCGGTGGTAACCGCTCGGAGAGAGCGCCAACGTTCGTGCCACCAGCTCGCGCCACAGCTCCGGCTGCCAATCCTGACCGCTCACCCCGGCCAGATCCTGACTCAATCCTTCCCCCTCTTCCCAGCTGGCGATCCAGTCCGGCCGGTAAACCAGATACTGGTCAAAGAGATCCGCTACCTTCTGGCAGAGCTGCCACAACCGCACCTGCTCGGGATCCTGGGTAGGATCCTCCTCATCTCCCCCACCCAGATAGGCGGCGAGCGGGGCAAAGGCGGGGCGCTCCAGCAAGGCGGGCAGAATGGTCATCAGCTGCCAGCTCATGGATCCCTTGTTGTAGGGGCTCTGGCGCGGCACATCTGCCAGCACCCGGGTGAACATCTCCCAGATAAAGCTGGCGGGCAGCGGAAAGTCGATATTGGCGGCGATGCCGAACGCTTTGGCCAGCTCCAGCTTGAGCCACTGGGCCATGCCCGGACTCTGCACCAGGATCTGCTCCCGATCGAAGGGGTGA
This sequence comes from Aeromonas sp. s7(2024), assembly GCF_040907825.1. Lineage (NCBI taxonomy): Bacteria > Pseudomonadati > Pseudomonadota > Gammaproteobacteria > Aeromonadales > Aeromonadaceae > Aeromonas > Aeromonas sp. s7(2024). The sequence goes on along the minus strand of NZ_JBFOCM010000037.1, from coordinate 12,850 downwards.
GAGAGAGGGGCCTGCCGGATGCGGCTCACCAGCAGCTCTTTGAGCAGATCCAGCTGATTGGAGTGGTAGAGGGTAAACATGAGCAATTCCCGCCTGTGGATGAGAGGGGGCGAGGGAAAAGGCGAGCCATTTCCATCACTTCACAAGAAAAGGAATTGTCGGGGATCGGGGGATAAGATGCAAAAGGCACTTGTGGCCAGCAGGCGGGCAAACCGCTGAACCATGAGGGACGCCGCAGATTTGTGCCGCTACCTCACCGACCCGGAAAACGCAGACAGAAAAAAGCCGGTGCAGGGCACCGGCCAAAAGGCATTGGAAAACTCAAACTGACTGGCTGTTACCAGTTTTTGCCGAGACGGGCATCCACACTGAAAGCCCCTGCTCCGGCCGCCGCCAGCGCCAGGAAACCACCAGCCACTGAGACGTTCTTCATAAACATCAGCATCTGCATCTGTTCGGCAGGCTGGTAGTGAAAAATAAAGGCAGCCATCAGGGTGAAACCGGCCAGCAGCACGGAGAGGCTGCGGGTAAAGAGACCCAGCACGACGGCAAGGCCACCACCCAGCTCAAGCAGGATCACCAGCGGCAACATAAAGCCCGGCACGCCCATCGCTTCCATATAGCCCTGAGTACCGGCGTAGCCGCCGATCTTGCTCCAGCCCGCCATTACGAACATCAGCGCCAGCAGTACACGACCCGCCAGCAGCGCTACATCTTTCATCTTGTCCATTTCATATTCCTCGTTTGTGTCACATCACCGCTGACTGCTTCAGGGTAGGTCAAATAACAGGGCTTGGCTGGCACTGGTCGCAACCAGCTCCCACCGGTATTCATCACGACTGAGTACCCCGTCGCCGGGTCGGGCAGCCAGACCGTTGGCGGTCAACTCCCCTGAAATCATCTGCAGGTAACCGTGTTGGCCAGCCAGTGCCCATTCGAGCGTCTCGCCCGGGGCCAGTTCCAGCCGCCATACGCGGGCCTGTTGGCGGATCCGCAGCGATCCATCCTCGCCATCCGGTGACGCCACCAGCGTCATGCCCGGTCTGGACTCGATCTTCTTCTGCTGATATCCGGGTGGCGTGCCGAACTCGTTCGGCTCGATCCAGATCTGCAACAGGGAGAGAGGATCCGTCTGCGAGGGGTTGTACTCGCTGTGGCGGATCCCGCTGCCTGCGCTCATCAGCTGGAAATCCCCTGCCGGGATCTGCTCGGCATGGCCGAGGCTGTCCTTGTGCTCTATGGTGCCTTGCAGCACGCAGGTGAGGATCTCCATATTGGCGTGAGGGTGGGTGGCGAATCCGCCACCCGGCGCAACCAGATCCTGATTGATCACCCGCAGTACCGAGTGTCCCATCCACTCCGGGTCATAGTAGTGACCGAAGGAGAAACTGTGGCGCGCGTCCAGCCAGCCAAAGTTGGCCTTGCCCCGCGCTTCTGCGGCTCTCAATTGCATCATGGTCTGCTCCTCATCTACCGGGACGGTTGATTAACGCTGTTTGCCGCTACCGATGCCGAACGGAATACGGTATTCGCTGCTCTGGTCAGCCAGGCTGACGGTCAGGTTGCCCTGGGTACGGCTCGGGATCCGCACCTGCTGGGTGCCAGTCAGGTTGGCGTGGACTGATGCCAGCAGATCGCCAGACTCGTCACGCACTTCCAGCATCGGATTGGCTTTGCCATCCATTGCGGCAGTGGCGTTCCAGTTCACAAACAGCACGCCGGGCATGGCATTGAAGTCAGCCGGTACGGAAGCTTGGGCGAAACCAGTGGTCATCAGGCCTGCAACGGCCAGCATCTTGATTACGTTTTTCATGTTCATTCACTCTCTTGTTTTATATGTCATTGCCAAGGCCTTTTCGGCCAGAATCAATGCATCCATGCAAGAGGTTATTCAAATAGTGTGTTGTTCTTTCACCGACGTCAGACAGACCGATTTGGTGTGTCACAGTGCGGAACTACCCGCATATTTGGCCGCTCGACGTTCCTGCCTAAGCGTTGATTGAATATTAAAGTGACATGACCTAACTTGTTAGCGAGATAAACTGGCAAACATATTCAAAAAAATTGAAGGTGAGGAATGGCCAAGGAATCGAACAAGGAGCGGGCGCTGACCCTGGAGGCAATCCGGGTGCTGGATGCCATCGACCGCCGCGGCAGCTTTGCGGCGGCGGCCGACGAGCTGGGCAAGGTGCCCTCGGCATTGAGCTATACGGTGCAGAAGCTGGAAGACGAACTGGATGCCATGCTGTTTGACCGCAGCGGCCACCGCACCAAGTTCACCCCGGCGGGACGCATGCTGCTGGAGCGCGGCCGGGTGCTGCTGGAGGCGGCCGAGCATCTGGTGGGAGAGACCCGGGCGCTGGCCCGTGGCTGGGAGACCGACATCACAGTCGCCGTCGATGCGCTGGTCCCGGTGCAGGCCCTCTACCCCTTGGTGGAGAAGCTGGCCGAGCAGACCGATACCCGACTGCGGCTGCGGGCCGAGGTGCTGGCGGGTAGCTGGGAGTGTCTGGAAGATGGCCGCGCCGACCTGCTTATCTCCTCCATCAACCCGGACATCATGATGACCGGCATCAAGCATCAGGTGATCAAGGACGAGGTGATGCTCTACGTCGCCCATCCCGATCATCCGCTGCATCAGGAGCCCGAACCCTTGGCCGACGAGACCCTGCGCCGCTACCGCGCCATCGCGGTGGCCGACACAGCCCTGCGCAAACCGGTTCTCACCTACCGCCTGCTGGACAAGCAGCCGCGCCTCACTGTCAGCACCATGACGGAGAAACGGGATGCCCTGCTGGCAGGGATCGGGGTCGGCACCATGCCACAGAGCTGGATTGAGGAGGACATCCGGGCCGGACGGCTCAAGGTGATCAGCCCCGAATATCGCCATCAGCTGCAGGTCGTGCTGGCCTGGCGGCGAGACACCATGGGCAAGGCCAAGAGCTGGCTGGTGCGGGAGATACCAAAACTGTTTGCGACTGGTGAAAAATGAGACATAGTTAACAGACAGCTCAATAGCTGCCTCACTTGACACCCAGCTCTTTTATTGGTTCCATAGCCGCCTCATTTGAACCAATGGAATCTGTAAAAAATGAAAAAGACTTTGCTGGTAGCCCTCACCACCCTGCCCCTGTTTGCCAATGCTGGCCTGATGGACTCGCTGACCGACAGCGTCACCAGCAGCGTCAAGGATGCAGCTAATACCGCCGTATCCGGTGCAGTGGACAGCGCATCCAACGAAGCCATCAAGAAGGCACTGGATATCAAGGAAGGCGGCTCCAACAAGCAGGCTATTAAAGAGAAGCTGGGCGCTCCTGCCACCACCAAGACCGAATCCGGTCTGGAAGTGTGGACCTATGATCTGGATGCCCTGAAGAAGGCCTCTCCGCTGCTGGCAGAAACCACCAAAACCCTGCTGAAAGATACCGACGCAGCCAAGAAGAACGTCGTTATCAAGTTCGAAGGTGATACCGTCAAGAAAGTAGACCTGACCGACAAGGCTCAGGGCTAAGTTCGCTCGTCCGGTGGAGTAGGCTGAACACCCGCATCGGCACAGATAGCAAGAGGGGGAGCACCGGGCTCCCCCTCTTTCATTATCGGTTTGTTACACCTTGAAGCGATGCACCAACGCCACCAGCTGGCGATTGGACTCCAGCAGGGTGGCCGAACTCTGTTCGGTATTCTGACCGTTATCCACCAGCAGATTGACCATGTCGCGGATAGTGACCATGTTGCGGTTGATCTCTTCGGTCACTCGACTCTGCTCCTCTGCCGCAGTCGCAATCTGGGTACCCAGATCGTTGATCTGCACCACGGCATCCGCCATCTTGTCGAGCCCGCCGGTCACCTGCTCGGTATTCTCGGTCGCCGCCTGACAGCTCTGCTTGGTGTGCTCCATGGCCACCACGGCTTCGGCCACCCCCAGCGTCAACCGGGAGAGCATGCTCCCCACCTCGGCAGTGCTATTCTGGGTTCTCGCCGCCAGTGCGCGCACCTCATCAGCAACCACGGCAAAACCACGGCCCTGCTCACCGGCCCGCGCCGCCTCGATGGCCGCGTTGAGTGCCAACAGGTTGGTCTGGGCAGCAATATCGCCGATCACGCTGAGTACACTGCTGATCTGACGAGCATCTTCCTGCATCCCCAATACCTTGGTCGCAGCAAGATCCACTTCATCGATCAGCGCCGCCACACTGGCAGAGGCCTGACCCACTACCTGACGGGACTGAATCGCCTGACCATTGGCAGACTCGGTAAAGCTGGCGGAATCGCTCGCGTGGTGCGCCACACTGTCGGCAGTGGAGCTGAGCTCGGTCAGGGCTGTCACTATCTGATCGGTCTCGGCGGCATGCTCACCGAGAATGCGTCTGGCCTGCCCCGTCTGCTGATCCAGCTGGGCCAATTCACGGGTAATCAGCTCTGTGGTCTTGGTCACCTGCAACATCATCTGCTGCAGATAGGCGATAAAGCGGTTCACCGATTGGGCGATATGGTCCAGCTCATCGCGCCCCTTGACCCGGATCCGGGCAGTCAGATCAGCATCTCCGGCCGAGAGCGCATCGATGTTCTGCTTGAGGGTGTCGAGTCGACTGCCCAGCTGCTTGATGGCCATCAACATCAGCGCAAACAGCAGCACCACTAGCGGTAGCTGGATCGCTGCCAGCGTCTTGAGCACCTCCTGACTGTCGTGGGTAAGGGTGCTGGTCGGCAGCGCTGCCGCCAACAGCCAGGGGGTTCCTTCGATGGGTTGCATCAGCAATGTCTGCTCTTCACCCAAATCCTGAAAGGTAGTGCGCTGCAACGCGGCGCCATTACCTTGCCCCAGCAGGCTGGCGATGGCGCTGGCAAAGGGATAGTCCCCGTGAGATGAGAGGTTGCCCAGCACCACATCCCCAGTCAAACGGCCATTCTTGCTGAGGATCTTGCCATCGGCCTCGACGATCATCACCTGACCACCGATTTCCTGCTCTTTTTTGGCGACCAGATCATTGAAGAAACCCAGCGTCACATCGATGGTGGACACCCCGTAAAGGGAACCGTCACGATAGATCCCCATGGCACAGTTGGTGCGCGGCTGTTGGCTGGCACCATCCTTGTAAGCCGCCGCCCAGACACACATGCCTTTCGCCGCCTGCTGCCCGGCTCTGTGCCAAGGCTGCTCGAAATAGTTGGGCGCCTCGGCCGAGTTCCAGTAGGTGTTGGGGAGCAGCTTGTTGGTACCATCCCGATGAAAGAAGGTACTGAACTTGATGCGACCGGCTTCCCGCTGATCCGGCATCGGCCAGATGCCGCCACCAAACACCATCGCATTGCCATATTGATCGATCAGAGCAGGGAGAACGGCATCGATTTGCTCGCTCGGCAGTTGGGCCACCAGCTGAGTGATACTGCGTGACTGGCTCTGCACCCCGTTGAGCTGATCGCGAATGTCGGTCGCAATCTCGCTGACCCGCAGCACCAGATTCTGCTCACCCGCCCGTTGCAGCTCGGGTTTGACCCATAACTGGATGCCGATTACGGTCAGCACACAGACCGCCACCATGAATCCCAGAAAAACGGCGGTATATCGCCCCTTGATTGTCCCCAGATCCCAACCCATACCCTCTCCTGTTTTCGGCCACTGCTAACTGCAGCTTGTTATATGAGCGGGCATTATCTTGCAATTCGCTCACTGCGCGTTTGCCATCGCTCACATAAGCGACAGCAAGATAAGGATTCGAGCGAAAATGGATCGATACGATCACAAAAGGGCGGCCTAGGCCACCCTTTGGTTAATAACAGCATGTGCTGTTACTGGTTCGCTTCGGCGAACTGCTTCATCGCTTCGGCGTGCTTGGTCATGTCGGCGGCACGCTCGTTGAGCTTCTTGATGAATTCCGCCTTCTTGGCAGGATCTTCAATGCGGTCATAACGTTGCTGCAGGTTGGCCTGGATCTGCTCCGGGGTCATGTTCTGCATGCGGGCCATCTTGTCGTGGCGACCACCGTGGTGTTTGCCACCCATCATGCCACCACCGTCCATCGGGCAATCCACCATGGCACCAGGCTGGCCGGTGGGGGCTGCTTCACTGGCTGCATAGGCGCCCAGTGGCAAGCCAAGGATCAGGGTGGCGGTCAGCAGGGTTTTGGTCAGCTTTTTCATGGTCTATCTCCTGTAGGGATGATTCTGGTTCGGCGCTCTTGCCTTGCCCCCAAGTAAACACCCTGTCGGTGTCTGAACTTTGCCAGCATCGCCCTTTTTTGTAGCAGAGTGTGGCATCGTGCGGATCTGGCACACTTTGACACAAACCGTGCAGCGTATTTTCGTATACTCGTGCCAACGCCAAGCAGGGGAGGTATTCATGAACCAGGGCAACACCCACATTCTGGTGGTCGACGATCACAGCGAGATCCGCGATCTCTTGAAACGTTTTCTGGAACAGCACGGCCTGCGGGTCAGCTGCGCCCGGGATGGCAAGGAGATGAAACGACTGCTGGAGGAGCGGGAGTTCGACCTGCTGGTGCTGGATCTGATGATGCCGGGTGAAGATGGTCTGACCCTCTGCCGCGAGCTGCGGGTCAAATCGAACCTGCCCATCATCATGCTCACTGCCATGGGGGAAGAGACCGACCGCATCATAGGGCTGGAGATGGGGGCCGACGACTATCTGGCAAAGCCTTTCAATCCGCGCGAGCTGCTGGCGCGCATCAAGGCGGTGATGCGCCGCACCCAGGCAGAGACCCAACCCGCCGCCGAGACCCTGACCCGGGATCTGCGCTTCGATCGCTGGCTGCTCGACGTCAATCGCCGGGAGCTGGTCGATGAGGATGGGGTGGGCCTGAGCCTCTCCACTGCCGAATTCGATCTGCTCAAGGTATTTCTCGAACGCCCGCAACGGGTGCTGAGCCGGGATCAACTGCTGGATCTGGCCCGTGGCCGCGAGGCGGTAGCCTTCGATCGCGCCATCGACACTCTGGTGAGCCGGCTGCGCCGCAAGCTGGAGCGGGATCCCAAGAATCCGGAACTGATCAAGACCATCTGGGGTGGCGGCTATATGTTCTCCGCCGACGTGACGCAGGTTTAAACAGTGGGCACCTTGCGACGACTGTGGGCACGGATGTGGCCCAAGGGACTGACCGGGCAGATCATTCTGGTGGCGCTGGCGGGGTTGATCCTGATCCAGCTGCTCAGCATCCAGATCTACCGCACGGATCGGGAGGAGGCGCTCGGCTTCGTCAACAGCCGCAACGCCATGCAGCGGATCATCTCGGTGGTCAGGCTGCTCTCCCTCTCCCCCCCGTCCCTCTATGACGAGATCCTCAAGGCGAGCCGCAGTGAGACCCTGCTGCTGCGCCTCTCCGACGAACCGCTGCAACCGGATAACCGCAGCCCCCGCTTCGAGCAGCTGGTGCGCTCGCGCCTCAACTACCCCCCCGGCCTCACCGTCGAGATCAGCGCCGAGCTGAAAGAGGATACCCAGCGCAGCAAGGCGTGGGAACATCATGCCCGCATGATGCGGGATCGCAAGGGCCCCCCCCCGCCGCGGGATATGCGGCTCTATGGCTCCATCGAACTGCCTCAGGGGGGCTGGCTGCAGTTCAGCTCACTGGTCGACAAGGAGGCTGGCAGCTGGTCGTGGCAGACAACCCTCAACCTGATGCTGGTCGCCAGTCTGGTGATCGGGCTGATGGTGCTGCTGTTTCGTCGCGCCACCCGCCCGCTCAAGCAGCTGGCAGGCAATGCGGAGCGGCTCGGGCGGGGCGAGGATATCGAGCCCTTGAAAGAGGAGGGGCCGACCGAGATCCGCGAATCGATTCAGGCCTTCAACCGGATGCACACCCGGCTCGACCGCTTCGTGCAGGACAGAACCCGGATGCTGGCGGCCATCTCCCACGATCTGCGCACCCCCATCACCAGCCTGCGGCTGCGCACCGAGTTTCTGGCCGATGGCGAGGACAAGGAGCGGATCCAGCAGACCCTGCAACAGATGGAACAGATGCTGGCCGCGACCCTCAGCTTTGCTCGCGAGGAGGGGCAGCAGGAGGCTACCCGCGAGCTGGATCTGGTCAGCCTGCTGGTCAGCCTGTGCGATGACTATGCCGATACCGGCCAGCCGGTCACCTGTCTGGCGGAGGGCAAAGAGGTCTACGCCTGTCGGGCCAACACCCTGCGCCGGGTGCTGCAGAACCTGATCGGCAACGCCATCAAATATGCCGGCAGCGCCGAAGTGTCGCTGGAGCGACGCAAGGAGGAGCTGTTGATCCGGGTCTGCGATAATGGGCCGGGGATCGATCCGGCGCGGCTCGAGGATGTGTTCAAACCGTTCGTGCGGCTCGATGAAGCGCGCAACACCGAGTCCGGCAGTGTCGGGTTGGGCCTCTCCATCGCCCGCACTCTGGTGCATCAGCACGGCGGCGAGCTGACCCTGCTCAATCGGCCACAAGGGGGACTGGAGGCGCGGATCAGCCTGCCGCTGTAAGTAGTTACTCTATCCGCCAGCCTTGTCATGGCGCCGTTTGCATCATGCAAACTTCATCATTTGAGCACTTGTTCTTCGATCAAAAAGACGGTGATAATCGGTGACCACATGACGCTATACGGCAACGGATTGGAGCAAGGATGGCCTCTTCCAGGACAGGAGTCATAGTCAGTATCGGGTGGGGGCTCCTGCTACTCGCCCTTGCTCTGCCTGCCTGGGCCAAAGCCCCGGAAGAGCCGATCATCATTACCAACTCCAAAGCCTGGCAGCCCTTCTCCTATATCAATGAGTCGGGCCAGCCGGATGGCCTGCTGATCGATTTGTGGCGTGAATATGCCAGGGTCACCGGCCAGAAGATCGAGTTCAGGCTGGTCGACTGGCAAGGCTCCCTCGACCTGCTCCATGAGGGGAAAGCGGACGTTCACGCCGGACTGCTCTGGTCACCGGAGCGGGACAAACTGTTCGACTATGGCCGGCCTCTCGCCCAGCTCGACTCCCAACTCTTCTTCTCGAGCGAACTGCGCGGCACCGATGTCCACTACTACCTGCTCCATGAAACGGTCGGTGTGGTAGCTGGTGGCTACGAGGAGTATTACGCCAGACGCTACTTCCCCGGAACCAAACTGCAGACCTTCGACGACAATGACACTCTGCTGGCGGCGGCCTTTCGGGGCGACATAAAAGCCTTTATCGCCGATCTGCAGGTCGCCAACTTCTACATCTATACCTCGGACGATCCCACCCGCTTTATTCCGGTTCGCCACCTCTATACCGACCAGATCCGCTTTGCGATGAAAAAAGGCGACCTTGCCCTGTTAAACCGACTGGAAGAGGGCTTCGCCAAGCTCAAAGAGAGTGATCGGGAGCGGATCATCCGCAAATGGATGCATGTCGAAACCGTCTACCCCATCCATCTCGGTCCCTGGCTACTGCTGGGCGGGGCATTGATCATGGTGGCCTACATAGTGCAATTGCGCCGCGCCGTTGCCAGCCGTACCACCGAGTTGAGCCGCGCCAACGCCAGACTGGAGAAACTGGCCAGTACCGACCCCCTGACCGGCCTGCTCAACCGACGGGCATTCATGCCCGCCATGGAGCAACGACTGGCAAGCGGGGAGCCCTGTGCTCTGTTGCTGTTCGATGTGGATCACTTCAAGGAGACCAATGACCGCTTTGGTCATTGCATCGGGGATCTGTTGCTGGAAAAGCTGGCCACGACTGTGACCAACCTGTTGCCCGAAGAGGCTCTGCTGGCCCGCATCGGCGGCGAAGAGTTCTGCATGCTGCTGCCGCTGGCCACATTGGCAGAGACAGAACAATGGGCCGAGCGCATCTGCCTGGAGAGCAACCGGCAAACCCTGCACACCAGCAGCGGCGAGGTGACCCTCTCCATCAGCACCGGGGCAGTCTGGGTAGCCGCAGAGAGAGAGGGTGATGCCGACCAACTACTACGGCAGGCTGACGCCCTCATGTATCAGGCCAAGAGACTGGGGCGCAATACCTGGCAAGCCGCCCCCTATCAGGCATAGTCCCCTTACGGACACGCAATAAAAACGGCCGCCATCGGAAGATGGCGGCCGCATGAGAGGTTCCCTATCAGAAGTTGTAAGTCACGCCCAGGTTGTAGCGGCGACCATCCAGCACAGTGCCATAACTGCTGTAATCCACTGTTTTGTCGAACAGGTTGTAGACCCCGGCGGTCAGATCCAGATGCTTGTTGGCCTTGTAGACCAGGCCCATGTCAAAGAAGGTGTAGGAAGGAGTTCCCTCCGCCATCTTGACCCGGCTCAGGTACTCTGAGGTCTCGCCACGGAAGTTGACCCGCGACCAGAGGCTGAGCTCCTCGGTGGCCTGCCAGTCTACGCTGCCGTTGAACATGTGGCGGGGCATCTGGTTGAGGGCATTGCCCGCCAGCGGGCCACTCTTCTGCTCGGACTGGGTAAAGGTGTAGCTGGAGCTGACCGACCAATCTTCATTGATGGCCCAATCCATCATCCCCTCGACACCGCGCATGTTCGCCTTGTCGACGTTGACCCGATCACTGATGAAGTCATAACTGTGACCATTGAGGGTACAAGCGGGATCAGTCTTGCTGGTGCAGCGACGCACTTCGGAGATCTTGTTCTTGAAGTCGGTGTTGAACAGGGTCACTCCGGCGTTGAGCCCCTGATGACCGTTCCACAGCAGGCCGATCTCTTCACTCACGCTGGTCTCTGGTTTGAGATCAGGGTTGCCGACCAGCATGCCATCTAGGCTGCCACCACCGGTGACCTGACCCCAGTTGGCCGCTGACATCCGCAAGTCAGGAGAGCGGTAACCGGTCGAGACGCCTCCTTTCAAGGTCCAACTGTCATCAAGATGCCAAACTCCGTAGAGGCGAGGGCTCCAGTGAGAACCATAGTTCTGATCCCGATCCATGCGTGCGCCACCGGTCAGGGCAAAGCTGTCAGTGAGTGACCACTCATCTTCGACAAACATCGCCCAGCTCCAGCGGGTCAGCTGCTCGGCAGGGTTGGCCACTTTCAGGGTATTGCCCTGATCGTGCAGATCCTCATAGCGATATTGACCACCGACGCTCAAGTAGTGATCCCCCAGAATAAACTGGGTATGGGTATCGGCGATGGTGTTGGTGAGCTCCATCTTGCGGCCGGGGTTGGTGTTGGTTTCCTGCTGCAGATAGCTGCTGGAGGAGCCGAAATCATACTGACCATCATGGGTCAGCGCATAGTTGGTGCGCTCGTAGCGGTTAAGGCTATCTTTCGCCTTGGCAGCCAGCGAATTGCCGGCCGTGCGATCCCGATCCTGCAGACTGCGACTGGCTTCCAGATCGAAGCGGTTATGGTCATCAGGCTTGAAGCTGAGCACCGCCGTGCCACTGCGAGTCTCCTGCTCGGCAAAACCCTGGATAAATTTGTCTTCACCACGATGGGCAAGCTGACCGTTGAAACGCAGCCCCAACACGCCATCGATCAGTGAACCTGCGGTATAGGCATCTGTCTGGAAGCTGTTGCCAGCATCCTTGTTCTCCTGGAAGGTAGAATCAGCATGAACCGAGCCCTGCCAGGCCAGACCGGTGGTCTTGCGGGTAATCACGTTAATCACGCCCCCCATGGCATCGGAACCATAACGGGATGACATGGGGCCACGGACGACCTCAATGCGCTCAATCGCCTGCAGTGGCGGCAACCAGCCCTGCTCGATACCCGGACCATCGCTGTTCGGGCGAGTGCCACGGCTATCCACCTTCTTGCCATCAACAAGCATCAGGGTGTATTTCGACCCCATACCGCGAATGCTGATATCACTGCTGCTGCCACCGCCAGTCACCACAACACCGGGCACATCCTTCAGGGCATCGGTCACATCGCGATATGCCCGCTTTTCCAGCTGCTCACGGGTAATCACAGAGATGGAGGCAGCGGAGTCTTCAATCTTCTGCTGGAAGCCGGAAGCGGTGACGACCATCACCTCTTGCTCGGCAGCATAGGCCTGGGTCGTAAGAAGGGAGCAGATCAGCAAGGCAAGCTTGTTCGGTTTCAAAATTGTCATGTTTTAGCCTGAACGTTATTAGTAGGAAGGTGACGTATTCCCTTACTTCACTCATTACAACGCCCTGGCATCCGGCCAGACGCAGTATTAGAAAAGGCTCATTTGAAAAGCACTTTATTAATCAGCTCGCATTGTAACGACCCCGACCCGATCATTCAAACAATAATCATTATCATTTATCTTGCGTAGCATTCCTGCTGCAAAACAGTTCATTCTTGATAAGAGACTGTTTTAATAGAATAAATCCATAAACAAATACGAGGATTAAACAAACAAGCGGAAGCGATGACGTACCGTTGCAAGATGGCCTGATTTAATCCTCAAGCTCTATCAGCTCGCAGCAGAACAATATGGCCAAGATGGGATGTGCTGCGATACAGAGGTGGAAACAGTAGCAAGAACGCCAATAGGGGAAGGTATTGGCATCGTGGTGGGATGTCGGCAGCTCACCAGCAGGCTAAAACATCAAAACCCGGTCGTGACGCCGGGCTTTGTGTTGGTTCCTGTGTGCAAATATGTGGGTCGCTGGGCAAAATCGCCCATAGCAAAAAGGCCTTCCCAATCGGGAAGGCCTTCAAATTAGTGGCGGAGCGGACGGGACTCGAACCCGCGACCCCCGGCGTGACAGGCCGGTATTCTAACCGACTGAACTACCGCTCCGCATTCGGTTAGCTTGCGCTAAATTGGTTGCCGCTTCTTATGAGGTGTCATCCTCGCAGCCAGTGACGTGATGTGCACATCGCTGTTTAATTGGGTGCCTGGCAGTGTCCTACTCTCGCATGGCGAATGCCACACTACCATCGGCGCTACCGCGTTTCACTTCTGAGTTCGGCATGGGATCAG